>CAJMRR010000111.1 GCA_905215835.1 uncultured bacterium
TGGACATAGGGGAGAGCAGGATTGGCATCGCCGTCTCGAGCCGTGATGGCAAGATGGCGATGCCTGTCAAGGTGCTTTCGGCTGCCGAGGTCACCGGTATGGCCAAGACGTTCCGCTACCTGGTTGAGGACTATGAGCCCGACATCCTGGTAAGCGGACGTCCCCTGACCATGGCCGGTGAGCCCGGCCCTCAGGCCGAGCGCGTTGCCGCTGTGGCGCAAAAGATTGCCGACGAGCTCGATCTTCCGTTGGAGTTTGAGGACGAGCGTCTGTCCTCGCAAGAGGCCAAGCGTATCCTGCGCGAGCAGGGACTCAACGAAAAGCAGATGAGGGGCAAGATCGACATGATTGCCGCCAGCCTGTTTTTGCAGACGTGGCTCGATCGTAAAAACGAGGAGGTTTCGCATGCCTAGTGCTTCCGATCCGCGCCAGCCGAATCGTACACAGCAGCCGGCGTCGCGCCCTGCCCAGCCTGGCCAGCGTCCGGCACAGCCGACGCAGCGCGCAGCTCAGCCTGCCGCGCGCCCGGCGCAGTCCTTCTCTCGTTCGGCCCAACCTGTTCAACGGACGGGTCAGCAGCCTTCTGCTCGTTCGGTTCAGCATTCGGCTTCTCACGCGGCTCAGCAGCCCACTGCTCGTACGGCCCAGCCTGCAGGCGGCACCCGCTTTAAGCAGCAGGCACCTACCCAGCGAACGCAGGCCCCCCAATCGCATTCGCATCACGCTCGTGGTTCGCGTGGCGTTGCTCCGGCGACCCGCTCGAGCTACAACACGCATGCTCGTCGCGGTGCTCAAAAGAAAAGCTCCCCGGTGCCTATGATTATCGGTGGCGTTGTTGCCGTGCTTGCGCTTGTCGCGATCGTTTTCTTTGTCGTGCCAGCCGTCAAGGGCTTCTTTGGCGGTGAGGGTGCGAAAGTCGTTGCAGGCCAGCAGGTTACTATCACGATTCCCGATGGTGCCTCGGGTGACAGCATCGCTTCGATTCTCTCCGAGAACCATATCGTCGAAAATCCCAAGGATTACTATGCGGCGGTGAAAAAGCTCAACGCCGATATGTCGCTCAAGCCTGGTGATTATTCGTTCACCACACTCATGGATGCGACCAAGGTTGTTCAGCAGCTCATGGAAGGCCCCAACGCGGGCTCCAATGCGCTGACTATCCCTGAGGGCCTGACGGTCGATCAAGTCGCCGACCGTGTGGCCCAGGCCTATGACAGCATCTCTAAGGAAGACTTCCTCAACCAGGCCAAGGCCTCCAACTACGTGGACGACTATAGCTTCCTTAAGGGCGCCGCCAACGACTCGCTCGAGGGTTTCTTGTTCCCCAAGACCTATTCGTTGGGTGATTCGCCGACGGCCGATGGCGTGATTCGCGCTATGCTCGATCAGTTTAAGACCGAGTACAAGTCGCTTGACTTTGCGAGCTGCGAAGCCAAGATCAAGGAACGCTACGGTGTGGAGATGTCCGACTACGACATCGTCAACTTGGCCTCTATCGTTGAGCGCGAGGGCCTCAACGCCGATCAACGTGCGCACGTGGCCTCGGTCTTCTACAACCGCCTTGCCGGCAAACTCGACGGTCTGCGCTATCTCAACAGCGATGCGACCATGATGTATGTCACCGGTGGCGAGGTTACCGCCGACGACCTGCAGAGCGATAGTCCGTATAACACCTATAAGCATGAGGGCCTGCCGCCCACGCCCATCTGCTCTCCGTCGCTCGAGGCGCTCAAGGCCACCCTTGAGCCGACCGACTCTGATGACCTGTATTTCTACATTACGCAGGACGAGGAGTACTTCTCGCAAACCTACGAAGAGCATCAACAGTCTTGGAATTAGCATGAGGATTTTTAGCCCCAAACGATACGTTGCCTCGGTCGATCGCATCGACCTTAATACCCTGTGGGCCGACGGCAAGCGCGCCATTCTGCTCGATCGCGATAACACCTTGGTGCCGCGCGACACCGAGCAGGTTCCCGCCGCGGTTTCCGCTTGGCTCGACGCCGCCCGCGCCAAAGGCTTTAAGCTGTGCATGGTGTCCAACAACTGGCATCGCGACCAGGTCATGAGCTCTGCACGCGAGCTGGGACTCGAGGCCATCAGCCACGCCATGAAGCCGGCGCCGTTTGCCCTCAAGGCGGGCCTTAAGCGCCTCGGCGCCACAGCCGGCGAGGCTGTGCTGATCGGTGATCAGCTCTACACGGACGTGTGGAGCGGCAACTTCGCCGGCGTCGATACTATTCTGGTCAAGCCGCAGGCGACGCAGGACCTGTGGTATACGCAGATCTTCCGTATCTTTGAGCGCCGGGCCCTGCGCGACCTTCCCTGCGAGGAATAGGTCTCGTCATGTCCCAGCACACCAAACACGGCTGCGACCATATCTTCTTTATCGGCTTTTTGGGCGCGGGCAAATCGACGCTCGCGCGCAACGTCGGCACCATGTTCAAGCGGCGTTTTATCGATACCGACCGTCTGGTCGTGCGCCGTTGCGGCAAGTCGGTAACCGAGATTTTTGAGACCGAGGGTGAGGATCGTTTTCGCGAGCTCGAGACCTCGGCGCTCCGTTCGCTCCAAAGCGAGCGCAGCCTGTTGGTTTCGTGCGGGGGCGGTATCGTCGAAACGCCGGTGAATATTGAACTGATGCACGAAATGGGTACGTGCGTGTACCTCGAGGGCGACTTCGAGGATTCGATTCGCCAGATTCGTCGGTCCGACACGCGCCCCGATTTCCGTTCGCCCGAGCATGCTGCGCGCCTGTTTGAGCATCGCCGTCCGCTGTATCGCCAGGCCGCCGACCTTACCCTTGATATTCGCAACAAGTCCTTCGAGGACGTTTCCTACCTTTGTGCCGAGATGCTTTTGGAGCGTGGGCTGCTATGATTCGCCGTCAACTGATCAATTTCCAAAACCGCAGTGTCGATGTCCGCGTCGGATTGGGCGCGTTCGATGAGCTGTCGCGCATGTTTTCCTCGGCTGTGGGCAAGCCTAAGCGCGCGATGGTGGTTTGGAACGACGCTACATCCGAGCGCTTTGGTGAGGTCGTCGAGCATGCGCTGGTCGACGCCGGTTTTGCCGTGTCGCAGCTTTTGCTTGAGGTTTCTCCTGATGGCGCGACGCTGGTCGACGCCGATACCGTCTTTGGCGCCCTGTCGGCTAACGGCATTACCTGCGACGATCTCGTTGTCGCTGTCGGCGACACGGCGACCTGCTCGGTCGTTTGTTGGTGTGCCAATCAGTGGTGCGGTCGCACCGAGTGCGCCTTACTGCCGACGACCTTCGACGCCATGCTCACGGTCGCGACGACCATGAAGCCGCTCGTCGCCTCGTCGGCCAATGCGCTTCCCGCTATCGCGTGCCGTCCCGAACCGGGCTTGGTCGTGTGCGACCTCGACCTTGTTCGCGAGGCGGACCCCGAGGACCTCAAGCTCGGCTTTGTGGTACTTGTTGGCACCATGCTTTCGAGCAGTAAGTCCCGCTGGAATCAGTTTACTGAGACCGTCCCCGAGATTCTCGCGGGCGAGGAGGTCGCGCTCGTCAATGCCGTTCAATGGTCTCAGACTGCCCGCAAGGACGTACTGATGGCCACGAACCCGAGCGCCCGCCATGCGCTCGATTTTGGTAAGACGGGGGAGCGTACCTTGCGCGCTTGCTTGGGCGATGCCGCTTCGCAGGTCCCTGCCTACCAGCTGTTGTCCGAGGGCATGCGCTTTGAGGCGCGCCTAGCACATGATGCCTGCGACTTCGATATCGATTACGTCTTTGAGGTCGATGACTGCCTGGAGGACTTTGGTATCGAGGAACTTGCCTTCGATCTGGAGCCTGCCGCATATATCGAGGAGTTCCGAAAGCAGCAGTTCGCTCGCTCGAACCGCAGCATGTTGCCGCTGCCCGCGGCACTTGGCGCCATTCGTCTAACGAGCGTTGAGGACGAGGTTCTTGAGCGCCATGTTCACGCCTACTTGGCTTCTCGCAAAGAACTTCTCTAAGATTTATTGACATCCATCGTCTTTCGTATCATGTTGAGGGGCGGGTTTTCAATCGGTTGCGGATCGCATGCGATTCCGTCGTTCGGTTGAGATCCGTCCCGTCTTTATAGAGACAATAAGAAAGGAATCTGCATGTCTGAGTTTGCTGCCGGTCCTGCCGGTCGTATCGAACGTGTCCGTGCCCTGATGGTCGAGCGCGGCTACGACGCTATCGTGGTACGCGACGAGGCCAATCTTCGTTGGCTCACGGGCGTGAAGGGCGTTTTCGATTACACCTTCGAGTTCCCGCACGCGGCGTTTATTACGGCTGACCAGTGCCTGTTCCATACCGACTCGCGCTACCTCAACAGCTTTGAGGAGAACACGCCCGCCGGCAGCCTCTGGGTCTACGACATGGACGAGGGCACCATCCCCGGTTGGGTCGCCGGCAAGATCGCAGCCAACAAGTGCCGCGTCTGCGCTGTCGAGGACGACATGCAGATCAACTTCTACCAGGGTATTCAGCGTGGTCTGGAGGACCGTTCCGTCGCCTGCATGTTGCCGCTGATGCATGACGACATCCGTAAGATGCGCGCCATCAAGGACGCCGAGGAGATCGAGCTCATGCGGCATGCGCAGTCGATCACTGACGCCGCCTTCCAGCATATGCTCGGCTTTATTAAGCCCGGTATGACCGAGAAGCAGGTTCGCAACGAGCTCGAGAACTTTATGTTCGCCAACGGCGCCGACAGCCTGGCCTTCGGCTCCATTGTGGCGAGCGGCCCCAACACCGCCAACCCGCATGCCGTGCCGAGCGACCGCGTGATTGAGAAGGGCGACTTTGTCCTCATGGATTACGGTGCGGGCTACTGCGATTATCGTTCCGATATGACGCGCACCGTCGTGATGGGCGAGCCCACGCAGGAGCAGCTCGACCTGTACGCGCTCGTGCGCCGTACGCACGAGGAGTGCGTCGCCGCCATCCATCCGGGCGTCGAGGGCAACGACATTTTCAAGCTTTCCAAGAAGATTATCGGCGATGCCGGGTATGGCGATTACTATAACCATGGTCTGGGCCACGGCGTGGGCATCGACATCCACGAGCTGCCCAACTTTAACCGCAGCAAGAACACCATCGAGATCGGCTCGGTTATCACCATGGAGCCCGGCGTGTATCTGCCCGGTGTGGGCGGCGTGCGTCTGGAGGACTACGGCGTGGTCACCGAGAACGGCTACGAGCCCTTCACCAAGACCCCGCACGACCTGCACGTCATCGATTGCTAGCCCATTTCGATAGATTTTTGGGGCGGGGCGTCCGGATCAATTCGGGCGACCCGCGTTCTCTTTTTATGCGCTCGCTGCAGGCGCCGTCTGCAAGTGTATAATTTCGGTCGTATGTAATTTGGACGCTTGTGCGTTCTGCCCATAACAAGAAAGGTCGCTATGCCTACCATTTCTACCGCCGACTTCAAGAACGGCCTCGGTCTCCGCATTAAGGACAAGGTCTACACCATCGTCGAGTTCCAGCATGTCAAGCCGGGCAAGGGTGGCGCGTTTGTGCGCTACAAGACCCGCGACATCAAGAGCGGCCGCGTCGTCGAGAACACCTGCAACGCCGGCACCAAGTTCGAGAGCGTCATGCTCACCACCCGTGAGTTCCAGTACCTCTACAACGATGGCGCCGACTACATCTTCATGGACAACGAGACCTATGAGCAGGTTCCCGTTCCCGAGGACATGGTGGGCGAGAACTCCAAGTGGCTGCGCGAGAACGACATTTGCCAGCTGCTCTTCGCCGACGATGAGCTCATGGGCGTGACCCCGCCGATGTTCATCGAGACCACCATCGTCCAGACCGACCCGGGCTTTAAGGGCGACACCGTCCAGGGTTCCACCAAGCCGGCCACGATCGACACCGGCGCTGTCATCCAGGTCCCCATGTACCTCAACGAGGGCGAGGTCATCAAGGTTGACACCCGCGACGGCAAGTTCGTCTCCCGCGTCTAGCAACCAACTCTTCTAGGAGGACTCATGCCCCAGGAAATCAAGATTGACGGCATCGGCATTTCACCCGATGTTCTGACCGCCATCGTCTCGCGCGCCGTGTCGGATGTCGAGGGCATCGCCTCCGTTGGCGTCAAGGACCTTGCCACCAACCTTGTCTCCATGATGCTCTCGTCCAAGGCCCCGGCTTCTGAGCCGGCGGTCGAGGCCGAGGTCGTCGGCGACAAGCTCGCACTCACCGTGCGCGTCGTGGTGTTCTTTGGCTATCCGTTCAAGAAACTCGCCGAGGCCGTTCGCGCCGCCGTGGTCGCCGCCATCGATGCCCAGGTGGGCGTTGAGATTGAGCGTGTTGACGTTTGCATCGACGGCCTCGTTTTCCCCAAGGAGTAACCTTTGAGCCTTAAGGTTTATCGCGGGCGTACGCTTGCCCGCAGTCAGGCGCTGCAGCTGCTGTTCCAGGCCGAGGCCACGGACAGTCCGCTCGAGCGCGTCCTCGAGGGCGATTTCCTGATCTCGAAGGGTCCCCTCGACCCCTATGCGCTGGAGCTTTGCCGCGGTGCCTACGAGCATATCGACCGCATCGACTGCGCTCTGCGCTCCGTTGCCAAGAACTGGGATCTTATGCGCATGCCCGGCGCCGACCGCAATCTGCTGCGTATCGCCGTTTACGAGATGCGTTTCCTCACCGACGAGGAGGTCTCGGACGCCATCGTAATAAACGAGGCCGTCGAGCTTGCCAAGGCTTATGGCACCGACCAGTCCGCGTCGTTCGTCAACGGCGTGCTGGGCAAGATCGCTCGCAGCGAGGAGCTGCCGGGCGAGGACCTGTACCAGGAGCTGCTGGCCGAAGATCGCGCTCGCGAGGAGGCGCAGGCT
>CAJMRR010000112.1 GCA_905215835.1 uncultured bacterium
AACCCTGGACCTTGGGATTAAGAGTCCCCTGCTCTACCAACTGAGCTAACGACCCAAAGCTAAAGTCCGTTGTGGCAGACTTTAGGGGAGATATCGTGTGGTGGGCCGTCAGGGGTTCGAACCCTGGACCTTGGGATTAAGAGTCCCCTGCTCTACCAACTGAGCTAACGACCCGATATCAACACGAAGCAAGAACTGGGGTGGGTAAAGGGACTCGAACCCTCGACCTACGGGACCACAACCCGTCGCTCTAGCCAACTGAGCTACACCCACCGTGTCCTGTGCGCTTCGCGCTCGACTATTATTGCAAGGAACGCCATGCGATGCAAGCCCCAATTTTCAAGAATTTTGAAAAGAGTTTTTTAGATCCATTTCGGGCAAATCCCACCGGTTTCATAGGAGTAAACTTGCCCCACTGCAAATGCTCGAAAGGACCGTCATGAAAGAACTCTCCAGCCGCACGGCAAGATTTACCGATTCGGTCATCCGCCGCATGACACGCATCTCCAATAAGTACGGCGCTGTCAATCTCTCGCAGGGCTTTCCCGACTTCGATCCCCCGGCGCAGCTGCTCGATAGCCTCAGCGCCATCGCCAGCGACCCCAAGCCGCTCTATCACCAGTACTCCATCACCTGGGGCTCCCAGGCCATGCGCGAGGCGCTTGCCGCCAAGCAGGAGCATTTTATGGGCATGCCGGTGAACCCCAACGAGAATATCGTAGTCACCTGCGGCTCCACCGAGGCCATGATGGCCGCCATGATGACGGTCACGAACCCCGGCGACAAGGTCGTCATCTTCTCGCCGTTCTATGAGAACTACGGCGCCGACACGATCCTTTCGGGTGCCGAGCCCATCTACGTGCCGCTCAACCCGCCTGCGTTCGACTTTGACCGTGAGGTGCTCGAGGCGGCCTTCCGCGACAACGATCCCAAGGCCATCGTCCTGTGCAACCCTTCCAACCCCTGCGGCAAGGTCTTTACGCGCGAGGAGCTCACCTTTATCGCCGACCTCTGCAAAAAGTACGACGCCTACTGCATCACCGATGAGGTATACGAGCACATCGTCTACGCACCCCATGAGCACGTCTACATGGCCACGCTGCCTGGCATGTTCGAGCGAACCATCAGCTGCAGCTCGCTGTCTAAGACGTACTCCATCACCGGCTGGCGTCTTGGCTACACCATTGCCCCGGCCCAGATCACCGAGCGCATCAAGAAGGTCCACGACTTCCTCACCGTGGGTGCCGCCGCTCCCCTGCAGGAAGCCGTCGTCACCGCCCTCAACTTCGACGACAGCTATTACGATGAGGTCCTTGACCTCTATACCGCCAAACGTGACCTGTTCTGCCAGGGACTCGACAGCATCGGTCTTGAGCATAACGTGCCGCAGGGCGCCTACTACGTGATGATGGATATCTCTGAGTTTGGCTACGACAGCGACCTCGAGTTCTGCGAGGACCTGGCCTCAAAGGTGGGCGTGGGCGCCGTGCCCGGCTCGAGCTTCTTCCGCGAGCCCGTCAACCATCTGATTCGTTTCCACTTTGCCAAGCGTGACGAGACGCTCAACGCGGCGCTGGAGAACCTCAAGTCCCTGCGTGATAAAATCAAACCGCGCGGGTAAGGACGGCCCGGCAACTAAAGTAACTAAAGAAGCCCCGCACCGCCCGCCGCGTTGCGAGGCTTCTTTTTATAGCGCTTTCTTAAATGGTTTAGAGCTCTATACTTTAGTCATGGAGCAACTCGTCCCAGAGAGAGGAATATTATGGCAGAGCAGCAGCTTATCGGAGCGCTCGAGGCCGGCGGCACCAAGATGGTCTGCGCCACGGGCTATGCAGACGGCACGGTCCTGGAGCGTGAGCAGATCGCGACCACGACCCCGCAGGAGACCGTCGAGGCCGTCAACGCGTGGTTTGCCGACAAGGGCATCGCCGCGCTGGGCATCGGCGCCTTTGGCCCCACCGCAGTCAACCCCGCCTCGCCCCAATACGGCAAGATCCTGGAGACGCCCAAAACGGCATGGCGCTACTTTGACCTGCTGGGCACTATCCAAAACGAGCTCAATATCCCCTGCGGCTACGACACCGACGTCAACGTTGCCTGCTTGGGCGAGGTCACCTTTGGTTGCGCCCAGGGCCTCACGGACGTGGTCTACCTGACCATCGGCACCGGTGTGGGCGCCGGCGTGCTCTCGGGCGGTAAGCTCGTACACGGCATGATGCATCCCGAGGCCGGCCACATCCTGGTCACGCGCGACCCGCGCGACACCATCGGCGAGCATAGCGCTTGCCCCTTCCATGACAACTGCCTCGAGGGCCTCATCGCCGGCCCCGGCGTTAAAAAGCGCTGGGATGGCAAGAGCGCCGGAGACATGGCCGATGACCCAGAGGCCATGGACCTGCTCGCAGGCTATCTAGCACAGGCGCTCATGACCTACACGCTGTGCTACGCGCCGCAAAAGATCATCATCGGCGGCGGTGTGGCCGACCACACCCCCATCGTGCCGCTCGCACGCAAAAAGTGTGCCGAGATGCTCAACGGCTATATCGTCACGCCCGAGGTCAACGACATCGATAACTACATCGTCAACAACAGCCTCGAGAGCAAGCAGGGCATCATGGGCTGCCTGGCCCTGGGCGCACAGGCGCTTCAGTAGCAGACGCACCCACAGGGCGTGGCGCGCCCGGCAAATCCGACCTACGGAACGACGCCACCACGCCTCATATAAGCCCTCAAATAAAAAAGGCCGCCTAGGATCAAACAATACGTCCTAGGCGGCCTTTTTAGCGCACATCAGCGACCGTAAGAGATATCGGAGCACAACGCCCGTTGCCGCTCCACAGCAGTCGATCATCACATCGGTGATCATGCCGGCGCGTCCCGGCACAAAGAGCTGAATCGTCTCGTCGATCGAGGGAATCAGCAGCAGGAACACCGCCGTGGGCAGCAGCACGTCAAAGGTGCGCCGGCCCTCAAAATCAAAGGCGTGCGTTGCCAAGATGCCGAGCACCATATACTCGGTAAAATGCGCGCACTTGCGAACAACAAAGTTGGTCACCCATTCATATGGAAGTCCCACGCTGTGCAGGAAACCGCGGATAGCTTCCATGACCGTTAGGCTCAGCGAGCCCGACCCCGAGCCGGGAACCAGCGAATTGCCCCAGATCAAGAGCGCCATCAGGCAGGTCACGACCGCCCATTTTCGATTGATCTTAACCATGCAGAAGTTATGCCTCCGCGCGGAGCGGCGCGAAGCTGGCGGTACCGCCCTCGATAACGCTCAGGTAGGCACGGCCCGTACGCTTGGCGGTAGAGGACTGCAGGCGCTCGATCTCTTCCTCGAGGATCTGATTGACGCGCTCGTGACGACGGTTTTCCATAATGCCGGCGGCAATAGCCTCGGCCCGCTCGATGCTCTCGCGCGAGATACGGGCAGTATCCTCGGGGAACACAGCGCTGTGACGGCCGACATAGGCGGGGGCAGCAGGCTGAGGGGCAGCGACGGGAGCGGGGGCTGCAACAGGAGCAGGCTCGTCAATCTCATCCAGAATCGCGGTGGCGGCGGCCCACATGTCCTCGTGGCCCGAGTAATCAGCCATGGGGACATCAACCTCGAGTGAGGCATCCGGAAGGTCGCCGGTGTCGATGCGATCTTGGGCATCAATCGATGCGGTGATGGCTGCAGGCTCATCGAGGTCATCGAGATCGATGTCCACGGCACCGGAGATGATAGGCATGCTGGCGAGGTTTGCATTGTACGGCGCAGCCTCAGCCGCCTGCTGCTGGGCAGGAGCGCCCCAAAGCGAGCTTTCGGCGGCACGGCGGGCGGCAACGGCCTCCTCGTCCGCAGTCATGGCTTCATCAACGTACGAATTGTCGGCAGAAGCGTTCGCGTCCGCCGAGGTAGCGTTGTAGGCGTTATTGGCCGCCGCGTTGGCAACGAGTGCCACGAAAGCTGCCGTGCTGCCCGCAGGGGCGGCCTGGGAACCAGACACAGCGCGTGCCGCGGCGGCGATGTCGTCGCGATTGAAGGAGCCGGTCTGCCCGCCGTTGGTGAGCTCGTCGATGGCGACTTGATAGACGTCGCGCGAGTGTGCAGGGTCGCAGCTCACCGGCGAATCGTCGTCGAGCATACTGTCGATCATGGACCAAGCCTCGTCCTCGTCCATAGCATCTGCGGCTCGCGCGATGGTAGGGACGCCATCATCGGCATGACGGCGCTGGAACGCACCAGTCAGGCCGGAAAGGAATGCCGAGGTAGACTGCTCCGCCTGAGCCTGAGAATCAGAAGCCGCAGCGTAAGGAGTCGCATCCTGCTGCTGAGCTGAAATCGAGGCGGTCTTGAACTCGCTTTGATGCTGATTGAGATTGGCGGCACCGCCCATGGCATCGGGCTGGAACAGACGCTCTTCACGCTGCGCACGATACTCGGAGATACCCAGCGAGGCGGCATAGATGCCCACGCCCGCCACCGCGCCCACGGCGAAGGGAACCGCACCCGCCACGACCGTCTCGTTCACAGACGAAAACGGCAGCGTCGCGGCATACATAACCACGGGAGCGGCAAGGCCGATCCCGCACGAAAGTCCGGCAAGGACTGCTCGTTGTGTTGCATCAGAAGAAGCCATGAGCTCTCCCCATCTTCCAGCACCCAAATCGCATCATTCAGTTGGCTGCGCGAGAGAAGATGAAGCGGGGCTATGCCCCAAAGCAACGGTATATGGTTCGTTTCATCTGCGTTATCCGTCGCGAAGCTTAAAAGCTATTATGCGAAACCGCCCTGTCGATTGCAAGCGACGATGTCGGATTGAAACGGGAAACCTGCTGCTTGCCAGTCTTATGGTCAAAAATAAGCGCGGAGCGGCGATATAGAAAAGGGCCGAGGCTCAAAGCCCCGACCCTTTATTGCATTGATGACTATCGCTGCGCGTGGATGACAACCTAGAACGTCTGCTCGTAGTCGCTGTGCTTTTTGGCCGAACGCACCAGGAACTCCTGGTTGGTGTTGGTGCCCTTAAGACCCTTGATAAACGACGCAGCTGCGCGCTCGGTGTTGTTCATGCCGGCAAGAATGCGACGCAGGCCAAAGACAAACGGACGCATCTGCTCGTCAACCAACAGGTCCTCGTTACGCGTACCGGAGGCAACGGGGTCGATAGCCGGGAAGATGCGGCGGTCGGCCAGGTCGCGGTCGAGCTTGAGCTCCATGTTGCCGGTGCCCTTGAACTCCTCAAAGATGACCTCGTCCATCTTGGAGCCGGTGTCGATGAGGGCAGAGGCCAGGATGGTGAGCGAGCCACCGTTCTCGATATTGCGGGCTGCGCCCAGGAAGCGCTTGGGCGGATACAGTGCCGCCGAATCGACGCCGCCCGAAAGGATGCGGCCCGAGGCGGGCGCCGCCAAGTTGTAGGCGCGGGCAAGACGCGTGATGGAGTCGAGCACCACCACGACATCGCCGCCCAGCTCCACGATGCGCTTGGCGCGCTCGATGACGAGCTCTGCCACACGAGTGTGGTTGTCGGCGGGCATATCGAAGGTCGACGCCACAACCTCGCCCTTGATGGAACGCTGCATATCGGTGACCTCTTCAGGGCGCTCGTCGACGAGCAGGCAGATGAGGTGCACCTCGGGGTTGTTAATCGAGATAGACTGGCAGATCTTCTTGAGGATTGTGGTCTTGCCGGCCTTGGGCGGGGACACGATCAAGCCACGCTGACCCTTGCCGATCGGCGACACGATGTCGATGGCGCGACCGGTAATGGAGTCCTTGCCATGCTCCATGCGCAGCGGCTCGTTGGGATAGACCGGGGTGAGGTCACCGAACTTGGGGCGGTTGCGAATCTGCTCGGGGTCTAGACCGTTGACGGTCGTGATTTTGGCGAGGCCGGCGCGCTTGTCGCCGCCGCGCGAAGGACGAAGCGAGCCCTCGATGACGTCGCCCGTGCGCAGACGCGCGGAGCGGATGAGGTAGGCGGGCACGAAGGCGTCGTCGTTGGACTTCATGTAGCCATGGGCATGGATGATACCGGAGCTGTCCGGACGAATCTGCAGGATGCCTTTGATGTCGCGGAAGCCCTCGGCCTTCGCGGCGGTGACGTAGATCTCCTCGACGAGCTCGGCTTTCTTCTTGCCGGTCGTCTCAATCTCGAACTCCTTGGCCTTCTCGCGCAGCTCGGCGACCTTCATGGCCGCGAGCTCCTCGCGCGAAAGCGTGGGCTCGGTGGGAGCGGCATTACGCTCCTTGTTGCGCTGCTTGCGATCGCGCTGGCGGTTGCGGCGGTCGTTGTTGCGCTCGTCCTTGCGCTCGTTGCGCTCGTCGTTGCGCTTGTGCTGGCGACGGTTGGGGCGAGCGCCGTCTTCGGCCTCGGCGGGCGCGGTGCCATCGGTTGCGGCGGCATCGGCGTTAGCCGCAGTATCATCGCTGGCCTCGGCCTTGGAATCGCCCTGCAGCTCGGCCTCGGCCTGCTGCTCGGACGCCTTGGCCTTAGCGGACTTCTTACGACCGCGCTTGGGCTTCTCGGACGCAGACTGTTCGACGTCTTGGGGCTCGGCGGCATCAGTCGATGCATCGGCGGTCGTCTCGGCGGAATCCTCGGACGCACCCTTCTTGGCAGTCTTGGCCTTGGACGTGCGCTTAGCAGCAGTACGATGGCTGCGACCAGGACGGACGTCGGCGGGCTCGACATCGGCGGGAGCGGCCTCGGAAGTCGTAGCATCCTGGACGGGTGCATCGGCAGCGGTTGCAGACTCGGCGGTCGCCGCAGCATCCCGAGCGGCTGCAGCTGCGGCTGCGGCCTTCTCTGCCTCGACGAAGGCCTTGGGCTTGCGACCGCGACGG
>CAJMRR010000113.1 GCA_905215835.1 uncultured bacterium
AGCGCTTCGATGTCGCTCTGTACCGCTGGCTCAAGTCGGCTGTTCGTGCTGACCTGCTCGCGTGGCCGTGCGTTCGCGCCGAGGTGCCGTTCTTTTCGCTGGGCTGCGAGGACGAGGACATTGCACGCTACGGCGCATATGCCGAGGGCGCCATCGATGCACTAGCGACCGACCCGGCGGACTCGTCACGCGCGCTGGTCATCGACTATAAGACGGGCGGCACGCCGGACGAGACGCCGGACCAGCTGCTCGAGAAGCACGCCCTGCAGGCGCGCGTTTACGCCGACGTGTTGCACAAGGCGGGCTTTGAGACGGTGACGGTCAAGTTCGTTCGCGTGGAGCAGGCGAATCCAGCCATCTTCGTCGAACCCGCCGAACCTCAAGTAGTCACCTACAATCTCTAGCCCTCAGATAACTTGCGGTGGAATACGGACTGTTTTGGCCAAAAAAGCCGCCAAACAGTCCGTATTTCACCGCAACGCATGGGAGAGCCTGGGGCGGTACAATGACTCGAACGGTTCAAACGAATAAGGAGCCATCATGCAGCTCACCAAAACGCTCAAGGTGACGCCGGAGGAGCTTTTTGACGCTCTGGCGGGGTTCATCATGCAGGATATCGAGAACGCCACGGGCAAGCGTCCCAGCCGCAACAAGCTCAACGGCTATAAGTACGAGAAGCGTGCCCAGTCCGCAAAAGGCAAGGCCAAGGGCACGGCGATCAAGGTTAAGATCAAGCACTTTGACTACCCGTGCCTCTATGAGGTCCGTTTTCGGTATGCGGCGGGCATCAATACCATGCGCTATGAGGCTGCACCTGCTGGCGATGGTGCCTGCGAGCTCATCTATACCGAGGATTTTCAGGGTGTTGGTGGCAACACGTCTGGCACGCGCGGCAAGCTCGGCCTCTTCTTCTATGAGCGCAAGCTCAAGAGCCACGCCAACCAGACGATTGATCAAATCGTCAAATACATCGAGGGTGAGCGCCGCGTAAAGGCTAATCCCGCCTTCGCCGATGATACTGCCGAAAACGCTTCGGATGTATTCCATTGATACCCTGTGCAAAAGCTTTACCACTCTTCACATCAGCTGTGAACACTTCAGGCTTCGAGCCAGTAGCGAGCGGCCCGACAAAATTAGTTGATGGAAGTGTCCAATGAATAAGAATGCCACTACGCAACTGCACATCTATTCCGCCTTTTTCGTTCTCGCGGGATTTGTTTTAAATCGGGGAGTGTTTCTACTTTTCCTTGCGGAGAAAGGAATGTCTGTCACGGAAATCGCGCTTTATCAAGCCCTGTTTAACATTGCAACGGTCGTCCTCGAGCTGCCAACAGGGCTGGTAGGCGATTTCTTTGGAAAGAAGTTCTCGATTCAAGTGGGCGTGCTGCTGCTTTTCTTCCATACGGCTGGCATGCTGCTGCTCTCAGGTCCCTTTCTCGTCGCGCTTTCCCTTGTTGAGGCACTCGCCTACTCCCTTCAATCGGGATCCGAACAAGCGCTTTTATATGAAATTGCCCGGAATGCCGGTCAAGGAGAGCGCTTCCTCACCATCAACGCTCGGCTGCTTGCCGCGCAATCAATCGCTACGGGAATGGCAATTGTGCTCGGATCTTTCATTGCCCAAGTATCTTGGAGCGCCCTCTACGTATGTGTCTCCGTTTTCTATCTCCTGCAGCTTTTCCTCCTGTATCCCATTGAGAGGACGGAAGCGACCCGTTCTGAAAGCTCTGAAAAGGGAAGGTCTGACGCAGCCAAGATGTTCAGACGCGAAACCTGGCGCGTTGGAGAATCCGCTTTTGCGGTATTGCTTCTTCTAATCGGCACAAGCATGCTCGATGGATTCTATGGGAGTTATTACAACTTGAATCAGCTGGTATTCGACGCATTTGATGCTCCCGTCTCCATAATAGGAATCTTTTTCGGTGCATCCTATGCAGTAAATGCGACGGCCTACATTGCAGCAGATTTCTTCTCGTCGCGTTTCGGGAAAAGAAATACCATGCTCGGCTCGATGCTAATCGAGGCTGGCCTTTTCATGATTCTTCCGTGGTTCGCTTCAAATCCGCTGTGTTTGTTTGGCCTTAGCATGGTGCTTTGTTTTCTCCCAGAAGTGGTGTACATCACTTCGGAAAACTTAATCCAAGACGCGATAGCGGACGATCTCCGCGCGACGATCCTTTCCGTCGCGTCTCTGGTAAGGGCTCTCTTTTCCGCAATGTTTTTCTCCATATTTGGACATGTGTTGGGGTTATATCCCATTCAGATAGCGCTCGGTATTATCGGTGCAATCTCGATAGCAATTACCGCCGTTGTTTCATTAAAAATGGTAGGAATACAGGTTTCCAAGAAATGATATATCGATTGACGAGTTATCCGAAGCGTCGAGCCTTCTTGATGGACATGACTATTCGTCACAAATCATTCCGCGCATCGCCGGGGTTCCAGTAATACTCGATATATCTGGGTGCCCTCATTCCCCTTTTTGAAGGTCCCAAAAAGACTGCCCGTGTGGGTTTGGCTAGGTTCGGGTGCCGTCCGCGCCGTGCGGTAAAATCGTTCAGTCAGAACACGAACCCGCATCGGAGCTCATCACATGGCATTCGTCCATCTGCACAATCACACTGTTTTCTCCATGCTCGACGGCGCAACCCGTATCCAGGATATGGTTAACCGTGCCGTTGAGCTTGGCATGCCCGCCGTGGCCATTACCGACCACGGCTACATGTATGGCGTGCCCGACTTGGCGCTGGCCTGCGACGCCGTCAACCACAACACGCCCGAGTACAAAACCTGGAGCCACGACAAGGCCTTCTTGGAAAAGGACCGCCGCGACGAGCTGGTGGAGCCCGATCCC
Source organism: uncultured bacterium (assembly GCA_905215835.1). GTDB lineage: Bacteria > Actinomycetota > Coriobacteriia > Coriobacteriales > Coriobacteriaceae > Collinsella. Next base: position 2,855 of record CAJMRR010000113.1, read on the forward strand.
GAGGCAAACCCGCGCGAGCATGCCCAGTATGTGAAGGATATGGCCATGTGGGACGAGAAGGGCAACATCGACGAGCTCAAGCCGCCCCTGGTCATCAAGCCCATCTTTGGCTGCGAGGTCTACTTTACGCCGGACGAGACCCTTGCCCGCGACCACAAGCCCGAGCTCTACCATATGATCCTCCTGGCCAAAGACCAGGAAGGCTACGTCAACCTGATGCAGACGGTCTCCGAGGCCGCCGTGCAGGGCTTTTACTACAAGCCGCGCGTGACGCTCGACAACCTGCGCCGCCACGCCAAGGGCATGATCTGCACGAGCGCCTGTATCGCGGGCATCATCCCCAAATACATCGACCGCGGTGACATGGAGGGCGCCATCAAGTGGGCCGAGACCTTCCGCGACACCTTCGAACCTGGCGACTTCTACATCGAGATCCAGGAACACGGCATCACCACCGACAACGGCCTGACCGACGAGCAGATGGACCGCACGCTCATCGATATCGCCAAGCAGGTGGGCGTCAAGGTCATTGCCACCAACGACTTCCACTACCTGCGCCGCGAGGACGCACCGGTGCAGGACGTCATCATGTGCATTGGCATGAACGCCAAGGTCGACGACCCCAACCGCATGCGCATGACCGGCTCGGAGTTTTATATGAAGACCGAGGAGGAGATGCGGGCGATGTTCCCGTATTGCCCCGAGGCCTGCGACAACACGCTCGAGATCGCCGATAAGTGCTACGTAGAGCTGGACTGGGACTCCATCATCCTGCCGCGCTTCCCGCTGCTCGACCCCGGCGAGACACACGAGAGCCAGTTCCGCCGCGAGTGCGAGAAGGGCCTGCGCCAGCACTACGGTGACGACTGGGCCACGCGCGAGATCGGTGGCGTCAACATCAAAGAGCGCTTTGAGTACGAATACAAGGTCATCTGCGACAAGGGCTTTGCCGCCTACTTTTTGATCGTCGCCGAGTACGTGCAATGGGCCAAGGACAACGGCATCGGCGTCGGCCCCGGCCGTGGTTCTGCCGCCGGCGCTATCGTCGCCTACGCCATGAACATCACCGCGTTTGACCCGCTCGAGAACGGCCTGATGTTCGAGAGGTTCCTGTCCCCGCAGCGTACCGAGATGCCCGATATCGATATGGACTTCGACGATGAGCGGCGCCTCGAGGTCGTGGAGCACGTTCGCCAGCTCTACGGCCCCGAGAAGGTCACCCACGTCATCACCTACTCGACCATCAAGGCCAAGCAGGCCATCAACGACGCCGCGCGCGTCCTGGACTACCCGGTCTACATGGGCCAGCGCCTGTCCAAGATGGTCTCGAGCGACCCCAAGGTCAAGCTCAAACAGGTGCTCGACAAACAGCCCGGCAAAGAGGACCTGTTTAACCCCGACTTTGCCGAGGCCTATAAAAAGGACGACGACGCCCGCCGCATCATCGACACGGCGCTCTCGATTGAGGGCCTCACCCGTGGTGAGGGCGTGCACGCGTGCGCCGTTCTGATCTGCCGTGACCCCGTCAACGAGCACGTGCCCACCAAGCTCGACACCAAGGGCGGCGTCGAGATTACCCAGTACGAGGGCCATACCGTTGCCGATATGGGCCTGCTCAAGATGGACTTCCTGGGCCTGCGCACGCTGACGGTTATCTCCAAGGCCAAGGCAAATATCAAGAAGAACTTCGGCATCGACATCAAAGAGGAAGAGATTCCCTTTGACGATCCCGAGATCTTTAAGCTCATGGGCTCCGGCCACACCGCCGGCGTCTTCCAGGTCGAGTCCGCCGGCATGACGGCCACGATCAAGAACATGAAGCCCACCGAGTACAAGCACGTCGTGGCATTGATCGCCCTGTACCGCCCGGGCCCGCTGGGCGCCGGCATGGTTTCGTCCTACATCAACCGTATGAACGGCAAGGAGCCGGCCGTCTCCTACGACGACCGTCTGGACGACATCCTGGGCGAAACCTACGGCACCATGGTCTACCAGGAGCAGGTTATGCTCATCTCCGTCGAGATGTGCGGCTTCTCCAAGGGCGAATCGGACTCGCGTATCCGTAAGCCCGTGGCTAAGAAAAAGATTAAGCTGCTCACGTCGACGGTGCTCCACTGGGAGGATGGCTCGGACGAGACCACTTACGACCACTGGATGAATGGCGCTATCAAGAACAACTACACGCGCGAGGTCGCCCAGAAGATTTGGGACGATGTCCTTGAGTTCGCGTCCTACGCCTTCAATAAGTCGCACTCCGCCGGTTACGCCATCCTGGTTATGCAGACGGCATGGCTCAAGGCGCACTATCCGCATGAGTACATGGCGGCCGTTCTGACGTCCTATACGGGTAAGACCGACAAGATCGTGCACTACGTCTCGGCGTGCCGTCACGACGGCATCCCCGTGCTGTCGCCAGATGTCAACGAGTCCGGTACCGAGTTCACGGCTACCAAGGAAGGCGTGCGCTTTGGTCTGGCCGGTATCCGCGGCGTGGGCACCGGCGTGGCGCAGGCGATTATCGCCGAGCGCGAGGCGGGCGGTCCGTTTAAGACGCTGCACGACTTTGTCGAGCGCGTGGACTCGAGCCAGGCCAACCGTCGCGTGATCGAATCGCTGATCAAGGCAGGCGCCTTCGATTCCACGGGGTATCCGCGTCGCCAGATGATGCACTTTGTGGACAAGAACAACCCCGAGAACATCATCGATGCCGCGGTAAAGCGCCAGAAGGACCGCGCGAGCGGCCAGACGTCGTTCTTCGATATGTTCGGCGACGTTGAGGGCTCGGGCTTTGAGGTGAGCGTGCCCGATCCGGATGGCCAGGAATGGGACCGCCACCTTAAGCTGAGCCAGGAGAAGGAGGTTCTGGGCATCTACGTCTCGGACCACCCGCTGCGTCCGTTTGAGTATGCACTAGCCAAGGCGCGCGACTTCTCGTTCTCGCAGATCGACACCGGATACGAGGTGCAAAACCCCACGGGTGGCACCATCAACCAGGAGATTCCCGAGGGCAAGGCGCTGTGGTGGGCCGGCATGGTCTCGAGCGTGTCCAAGCGCGTGACCAAAAACGGCGACCCCATGGGCATCGTGCAGCTCGAAGACATGGAAGGCGAGGCCACGGTCGTGGTGTTCCCCAAGACCTACAAGGAGGCCGAGGGGTATCTGTATGGCGAGGTCGATCCCGAGACCGGCGCGCAGCTGTCCGACGCGTTTGTGCGCATTAAGGGCAAGCTCGAGCGCTCGGACCGCGGCGACCAGATCATCGCGCAGGAGATTGTGCCGCTGGAGCTTAGCGAGGAGAAAAACAAGCCCAAGGTCTTTGAGGTCATGGTGCCCAACAGCCGATTTAGCCAGGGCAATATGGCGCGCCTGGCCACGGTGCTCACCACCAACCCGGGCGGCGACCGCGTGGAGATCTTTATTGAGCAAGTCGACGGGCGCGTGCTGCGCGCTGAGGTGCCGGCCAAGGTCAATGCACGCTCGATTCCGCTGCTGGCAGAGGCAAAGGCCATCGTCGGCAACCAAGGCCGCGTGACGGTTATCTAAGCTACCCCGGGTGAGATTGGAGGAAGTGATGGCGCAGGGGACGTTTGTGCAGGCGCTTCGCAAAGAGGCGGCGTTGAGCGGCACCTTTATGAAGGGGCGCTCGCTCATGCTCAACGGCGCCGTGCTGTCGATCGAGGACAGCGGCTCGCGCTTCTCCAAAAACGTGACGGTTGAGGGCTCGGTGCGCGGTTCGCGCGGCGACCTGTACAAGACGCACGTGGCGCTCGACATGGACGAACACGAGGTGATCGACTACGACTGCGACTGCCCCGCTGCCTATCGCTACCCCGGTATGTGCAAGCACGCCATCGCCACGGCGCTGGCGTATTTGGATGCCAGCGGCGCCGAGCCCGTCGAAGGTTTGCGCACGCCGGTCCGCACGTT
>CAJMRR010000114.1 GCA_905215835.1 uncultured bacterium
CCGCCAGGGCAGCCGCCGCGCTGGTACAGATGCTCGGCGGCACGCCCGAGCAGGCGCTTGACGCCAGTTCCATCGCGCTAAGTAACCTGCTGGGCCTCGTTTGTGACCCCGTCGGTGGCCTCGTGGAGGTGCCCTGCCAAAACCGCAACGCCATCGGCGTGGCAGCGGCCTTTAGCTCGGCACAACTCGCCCTCGCAGGCATTAAGAGCCTGGTGCCGTTTGACCAGATGGCACATGTCATGCTCTCGGTGGGTCACGCGTTGCCGGCCACGCTGCGCGAGACGGCAAAGGGCGGCATCGCGCAGGCTCCGGCCGCACTTTCGGCCTGTGCAAAATGCGGTGTGTGCGGATAGCGGCAAAGAACGACTCAAAGGTGGGACAAATGTCCCACCTCTTTTGAATGCCACCGTTTCCGTACCACAAACAGCAGGGCAATCGCTATAATGCAAGCCCAGTAAAAACACGATGAACCGCAAGGCGAAAATCGAAGGATATGCATACGATGTCGCAAAACGATCGAACTCAACTGATTCCCGATCCGCAGCAGCCGAGCAGGCACACCGGCGGCGTTCAGTCGCCGCGTCCTATCGCGCCGAGCCACGGTCAGCAGCGTAGTGCAGCAAACGCTTCCCAACACCCGAACCAACAGCGACAGCAGCGTCAACAACGTCAGCAGCGCCAGGCAAACGGCAATGCGCCCAAGCAGCCCCCCACGCACGCTCGAGGCGATCGCGGCCCCGCGCGCAAACCCGCCGAGAACAATAAGTCGGGCAAAAAGACGACGTTATTTGTCGTCCTGGGCCTAATCGTCATTGTCTATATAGTAGGCGTCGTAGCGTTTTCGAAGGTAGCCTACCCCAACACTACCATCGCCGGCGTCGACGTCTCGTTCTCCAACGCTTCGTCTGCCGCCACCAAGGTCAACTCGGCATGGAAGCACTATAAGCTCGCCGTGACAGGAGATGACTTTAGCTGGACCTATCAGCCCGAGTCCGATGAACCCATCGTCGACGGTGAAGCTGCTGCAAAAGAAATCATCAACCACAACGAAGCCTTTGTATGGCCGGTCCGCCTTGTGGAATCCTTAAGCGGCAAGACCAAAACAACTGCTACCTCCAACGAAGTCGATCTTGATCAAGACGTCGACCTGTCCATGCTTTCCGACATCTTTGACCAAAAGAAGTTTGAGAAGGATCTGGGCACCGCCATCGACGAGTTTAACGAGGGGCGTTCGGGCACGTTCGAGGCCAATAGCTCCTATGACGAGCAAGCGGGCAAGTTTACCGTCGAGAAGGCGCGCTCCAACGAAAAACTCAACCGCGAGCATGTCATTAAGTATGCCGAGCTCGAGCTTGCCTCGCTGGCCGAGACCGTAGATCTTTCCAAGCTCGGCAACGATGCCTATGAGCCACTCAATGGAACGCTGACCGATGATCAGATTCAGGCCGCATGCGATGCCGCCAACAACTTCCTGGGCGTCAACGTGACCCTCAAGCTCAACGGCGAGGATGCCGGCAAAGTTGATGGCAGCTCCGTATTGCAGTGGATCAGCTTTGCCGATCCGGCCAACCCCACGCTCGATACGTCGCAGATCAGTAGCTGGGCAGCCGAGCTCGCCAACGGCTTTAATACCGTGGGCTCCACTCGCTGGTGGACGCGCGCCGATGGCAAGCAGTGCGCCGTCGAAGGCGGCGACTTTGGTTGGTCCATCGACAGCAGCTCGCTCGCCAAGCAGGTCGAGGACGCCATTAACAACAAGCAGACCGGCGAAATCGAGATCAAGTACTCCCAGAAGGCCGACACCTTTACCGCAAAGGGAGAGCCCGACTGGAAGGCGTACATCGACGTCGACCTGTCCGAGCAGCACGCGCGCTACTACGACGAGAGCGGCAATATCGTGTGGGAGGCCAACTTTATTTCCGGCAAACCGGGCGAAGACGCCACACCCGAGGGCGTGTGGCAGATCAACAGTAACGACGGCGGCAGCACCCTGATCGGAGCCAAGGACCCCAAGACCGGTAAGCCCAAATACGAGAGTCCGGTGAGCTACTGGATGCCATTTGAGGGCAACATGATCGGCTTCCACGACGCTACATGGCAAAACGACAAGAGCTTCGATAACGCCGAGTCGTACAAGTGGTGCGGCAGCCACGGCTGCATCAACCTGCGCCTGGCCGACGCCAAGGCACTTCACGATTGCATCAAAGTCGGCCTGTGCGTGGTTGTCCACTCGTAGTGCAACGCGCGCATTCCTACAACGTGGAACCGCTGCGACCAATCTAACAGTTCCGAAAGAAACCGTCCTATGCGCCCGCCCCAACCGGTGGGCGCATATAATTATCGAGGTTCTTTCTATAAAGGAGACGCTATGCCGAATGTCCCCACGATCACCCCGGGCCCAGATGATACCGAGCGCACGCCCGAAGGTGCCACCGAAACGTTTCCTCTGATTACAAACGTACATGCCGACAAGCAGAGCGGACGCGCGAACGATACGGCCGAGATTTCCGATGAAGAGGCATATGCCAAGCTCAAGGCAAAGCGTGCCGAACGCCGACGCAAAAAGCTGATTCGTCGCGGTATTGCCGCCGGCGTCGTGGGTGCCGTCGCGCTCATTGCCATTGTTGCAACCCTTGTTATCAATGTGCAGCCACAGGGCGCTAGCGGTCCTGTGACCGACATGGTGACCGAGGGCACGTTTACCACAACGGCCGAGGCGAAAGGCCAGCTCAAACCCATTTCGTCCTCAGTGGTCTCCCCTTCTGTCGACGGCACGGTCGATTCTATCAACGTGCAGGCAGGCCAATCCATCAACGAGGGCGACGTGCTTATGACCATTAAAAACGACGAGCTCGATCGCAACGTTGCCGAGGCGCAGCGTGCAGTTGCTGCCGCTCAAGAAGACCTCGCCAACGCGCAGAAAGCCGCAGCTGCTGCGCAGGCCACCCCAACGACGGACGTCGAGGGAGCTTCCGCAGCGGCTGGGGGTCTCCGCCGCATCAGTGGACACGAACGCCGTATCGGCCGCGCAGCGCAGCCTCGCATCAGCCCAGGCAAACCTCGACCAGGCGAACGCCAAGGCCTCCAGTCGCACGGTCACGGCCCCGAGCTCGGGTAGCATCGTGGAGCTCAATGCCAAAGTGGGCGCCACGGTTACAGGCGGCATGATCATGGGCGAAAGCGATACGAGCGGCGGCAAGCAGTGCATGCAGATCGCCGACCTATCTAAGATGAAGGTGACCGTGCAGGTGGGCGAAAAGGACATCGCCAAGATCGCCGTTGGGCAGAGCGCCAACGTCACGTATCCCGCGTTTCCCGATATCGTGAGCCAGGGCACCGTCACGGCTATCGCGTCGGTGGCAAACTCCGACGCCGCCAACGGTGGCGGCGGCAGCGTGACCTTTAACGTCGACATTCTCATCGAGGCGCCCGACGCGCGCCTGAAGCCGGGCATGACGGCCGAGGTCTCGGTGGTGACCGAGCAGCTCGACGACGTGGTGATGGTGCCGACGATGGCGCTCATGACCGAAGACGGCGAACACTATTACGTCAACGTCGCAACCGATGACGAGGGCAAGCAAACCCATCGCGTGAAGGTGACCGTCGTGACGCTAAACGACAACGAAGCCGTAGTCGGCAAGACACAGGTTAAGCGCGACGACCAGGGCAACGAGATCAACCCCAACGTTCCGGTTACCAAGCTGCGCGATGGCGACACCCTCGTCATGGACACCGGAGCGGACGCAACGGCTGACGGCGGCTACGGTGCGGATTCGGGCAGTATGTCTGCCGACGAGGGCATGTAATGCGTCCCGTTATCGACATCCGCAACGTGCACCGCATCTTTGAGAGCGAGGCGGGGTGCGCCCACATCCTGCACAACGTGAGCCTGGCGGTAAATCCCGGCGAATTCGTCGCTATCACCGGCCCCTCGGGCTCGGGCAAGTCGACGCTCATGAACATCCTAGGCTGTCTGGATAAGCCGACGGCGGGCGACTACTACCTGCAAGGGCTCAACGTGGCCGAGCTCGATGATGAGGAGCTCACCGAAGTTCGCGCCCTGAGCATTGGCTTTGTCTTTCAGAGCTTCAACCTGCTGCCGCGCCTGTCGGTTATCGAAAACGTCATGCTGCCGCTGGCCTACACCAATGTGCCCCGTAGCCAGCGCGAAATGCGCGCCGTGCACGCGCTGCAGGCTGTCACGCTGCCCGTCGACCACTGGGACCACCGCATATCCGAGCTCTCGGGCGGCCAGATGCAGCGCGTCGCCATCGCACGCGCCCTCGTCAATGACCCGCCCATCATTCTGGCCGACGAGCCGACGGGAAACCTGGACTCCGCTACCGGAGCGCTTGTGATGGAGACCTTCCATAAGCTCCAGAAGCGCGGCAAAACCATCGTGCTTATCACACACGACCCCGGCATCGCCGCCGAGGCCGACCGTGCCGTGACCATCCGCGACGGTCGCATTCACGACGGCGCGTATATTCCACATGCACCGCGAACCCTGCGCAGCGCCGTAGATAGCCTGCCCATGATTTCCGCCTCCGCCAACCCGCCGAAAGGAGTGGTGGCATGAGCGCCCGCGATCTCATCCAGGAAGCCCTTCGCTCGCTCGAAGCCAACAAGGGGCGCAGCCTGCTCACCATCCTGGGCATTGTCATCGGCATCGCCTCGGTAATCGCCATGACTTCGCTCATCGGCGGCATCCAAAACAGCCTGGTCAACAGTCTGGGTCTCAATGCGGCACGCATGGTGCAAATCTATTCGTCGCAAGAACTCACCGAGTCGGACATCGAGAAGCTTCAAAAACTGGTGCCGCAGATAGAGCAGATCGGCATTGTCGACAGCGCGTATACCGAGTACAAGACCGGCGATAAAAGCTATACCGTCATGGCACAAGGTGTCGATAGCAACATGCTCGACGCCGTGGGGGCCAGCAAGCTCGTTGCGGGGCGTACCTATTCCCAGGCCGAGTCCCAGTCAGGCTCGCGCGTGGCGCTCATCAGCCGCAACGGCGCCGATCAGCTTTACGGCAACGAACAGGATGCGCTGGGGAAAACCATCAAGGTTTCCAACGGCGAGGTGCAGATTGTAGGCGTGATTGATGGCGGCAGCGACTCCATGGGCTCCCTCACGCTGTATATGCCACGCGAAACCATCTCCGGGCTGTTTAGCGACGAGAACCCTTCATTCCCCAGCGTGACGGCACTTGCCGCCGAGGGCACGGACATGGATGAGCTTTGTAAGACCATCGAGTCCAAGGTGCGCGCGATGAAGGGCATCGAGGAGGAGGATGAGTACGACAGTGTATCGGCGACATCCATGAAAAGCGCCATCGATGCGCTCAACTCCTTTATGGGCGCGTTCTCGCTCATAATGGGTGCTGTCGCCAGTATATCGCTGCTTGTCGGCGGTATCGGCATTATGAACATGATGCTCACCAACGTGACTGAGCGCATCCGCGAGATCGGCATCCGCCGCGCTCTGGGCGCCAGTCGTCGCGATATCACTGCGCAGTTTTTGGCCGAGTCTTCGGCGCTGTGCGTCACCGGTGGCCTACTGGGTGTCCTGATTGGCTATCTGCTGGCATGGGGACTCACGTTCTTTGCCGCAAGCTCGGGCATCATGAGCGAGTTTGGAGCTACCGGGACGATCACGCCAAGCTTCTCCATTACGACAGTGTTGATCGCGTTTGCCGTATCGGTCGGCATCGGCGTAATCTTTGGCTTCTATCCCGCTCGCCGCGCAGCAAAGCTCGACCCGGTGGAGTGTCTACGCTACCAGTAAGCCACCACCAACAAGTTGCGGTGAATTAGGGACTGAATGTGCTATCTAGCAGCAAAAACAAACACTATTTCACCGCAACTTATTGAAGGGCTGCTTGCGCCAGTTCCGGGCTTCGTCCTCGAGCTATTGGCGGATGACGGGCTTGTACGGGTCGAGCTTGCTCGGGGCGCTCCTCCTCGCGGGCGGGAGGGCGCGCAGGCGTGGCGAGCGCCTAGCGCGCGAGCTCCCGTAAGAGCGCGTCTTTCACTTCCCGAAGCGAAAGGGCCACGCCTCCCTCGGCGGGACGGGTGACCACGATGCAGCGCGCTCCCGCGTCGCGCGCGGCGGCGAGCTTCTCGGCCGTGCCGCCTACGGTTCCCGAGTCCTTGGTCACAAGCCACTGGGCGCCCACCTGCCGAAGCATCGCCTCGTTGAGCTCGCGGGTGAAGGGCCCCTGCATGCCGATGATGTGCGATGGCGAAAACCCCGCGTCGATGCACTTCGTTATAGCACCGGGCAGCGGGAGCACACGCACGAAGAAGCGCTCCGCGTAATCGGCGACGCGCGTGTAGGGAGCAACCTCCTTGCTCCCCGTCGTGAGAAGCGCGCGACCCGGGTTCTCGGAGAGAAAGCGCGCCGCGCAGGCGATTGACGCGACCGGCACGACGCCTTTGGGCAGCGTCTCGACCGGGCGCGCAAGGCGCAGACATCGTGCACCCACGGCGAGCGAAGCGGCCCGGATGTTGCCGCTTGCGAGCGTAGCGAAGGGGTGCGTGGCGTCGACGACGATGCGCACGCCGGAAAGCTCGCGCTCCATGTCGGCCTCGTCGAGCCTGCCCGCATGCACCTCGATGCCCGGAAGCTCGCCCAAAAGCTCGCCTCCGTACTCGGTTGCCGCGTAGGCACGGGCGGGGATGCCCGCCCCGCTCGCCCATTC
>CAJMRR010000115.1 GCA_905215835.1 uncultured bacterium
GGCGCTGCCGTGCAAGGCTTTCTGACTGGCTATCAGACCATGGACCTGCTCGCGTCGCTCGCCTTCGGCATCATCATCGCCGAGACCATCCACGAGCTGGGCGTTACCGATGACAAGCGCGTGGCCTTTGAGATTTCCCGCTCCGGTGTGATCGCCGGTGTGCTCATGGCCGTCATCTACTGCGGCCTGGCGCTTGCCGGCATGCAGCTCGGCACGGTCATGCCCGATGCCACTAACGGCGCCGCCATCCTCGCCCGCTCTGCCTCCATGCACTTTGGCCTTGTCGGCACGGTCGTGGTCTTTGCGATCTTTTTCCTCGCCTGCATGAACGTGTGCATCGGCCTCATCAGCTGCTGCTCGCGTTACTTCTGCGAGACGTATGTGGTCGAAGGAGGAGCTGAGGCTTCCGAGGAGGCTATGCGCCGTCCCTTTGCGATTCTCGCCTTTGTGTTCGCAGCGTTTTCGTGTGTGCTCTCCAACGTGGGCCTCGACATGATCCTCATGTTCTCGGTGCCCATGCTCAACGCTCTGTATCCCGTCGCCATCGTGCTGGTGCTTATGGGCCTGGTGCATGGTTTTTGCGATGCGCATCCGCAGGTGTGGGTTTGGGTCGGCGGCGTGGTCGCGGTGCAGAGCGTAATCACTTCGGTCCGCGATGCGTTCTTTGCTGGCGCGTGGCTGCCGTTCGATGCGTTGCCGCTGGCAGATATCGGTGCTGCGTGGGCACCGGTTGCTGTGGCGGCGTTTGTGATCGGTCTGGTTCATAGCCAGTTTGTCACACATTCGAGGAGCTAGGGTTTCTGCGCTTGCACAGGCGGGAAGTCTCCCCTATAATTTCCTTCGCTTTGGGACACGCAAGGTTTATGCCTTAGCTGCTCAACACCTTCGGGACGTGGCGCAGTTTGGTAGCGCGCCTGCTTTGGGAGCAGGATGTCGCAGGTTCAAATCCTGTCGTCCCGACCATATCTTGCGGGCGTAGTTCAATGGTAGAACCCCAGCCTTCCAAGCTGATGACGCGGGTTCGATTCCCGTCGCCCGCTCCATAGGATAGATGAATGGCTCTGATTCCTTTTGGGACCAGAGTCATTTTCATATACATGTCGGGACCCCACATCCCCTCTTGAGTTGCGGTGAAATACGGACTGTTTTTTGGCTTTTATGGCCCATGTAGTCCGTATTTCACCGCAACTATTTGTAAGGTTGGATTTTGATGCCGTTGGGAGGGTCGTAGTGACCGTCTACCGAGAGTGGAAATATTTTCTGAAGCTCTGACCTGCGACGTCAAGTTTTTGGTCAGCTTTTGGCAAGGCCTGCGGACGGAAGCATACGATAGCGTAATGGTATTCTCTCCGCCGTGATGGTTATGGGGTTGGCCATGCTCGATAAAGGCAAACATTTTCCTCAGTCATATGCAAGGATGCTATTCTCGGTCCTTGGAATTCATCAAGATGGACAGCTGCTTATAACAATTGATCCTTGGGATGAACGCCGTGCTCGCGAGCTTATGCAGGAAGAGCTCATGCTTCGTCTTTACAACCATGTGTATGCGGATCCGGTCTATTGGAATAATCTTGGGGTTGAAGATCGCATCTTTCAGTTGGCATCCGCTATTGCGGTCGTTGAACCGGATGCTGTGTTTTGCGGATCGACGGCAGCGCTGCTCTACGGCATCGGCTCGGCGTATACGCTTCTGGATAAAGTGCAAGTGCTGCTGCCACGGTCTACAAGGCGCGATACATATGAGTTCGTTGAGTATCGTCGATGGCGCCCGGGCGAGGTATGGCGTCTCGGCCCGTTTACGCTTACAGACCCCTATCGGACGGTGGTCGATATTGCCCGCACGAGTGCATTTCGGTATGCGCTTGGCTACGTCGATGGATTGGCTCGTGAGTGCGATGTTGACCGCGAGGAGCTGCGTGCGTATGCACAGGCCAATTGTCGCGGTTTGCATGGCATCTCCCGTGCGTTTGGCGTGTTCGAATATATGGACGGAAGGTCGGATAACGGGGGAGAGTCCGAGGCGCGAGCGGCAATGATCCTTGCAGGCGTCGTTGCGCCCGAGCTTCAGGTTGAGATTGATCGGCCAGGAAACGCCTGCTATTATCTGGCAGATTATGGTCGGCAGATGCCAGATGGGTCATGGATGTTGGCAGAGCTTCATGGTTTGGGTAAGTTTGAGGATGAAACTCAAAAAGATTCGGAACATGCTGCGGCAAAAACCTATCGAGCCGCCTTATTGCGCGATGCGAACTTGCGTGCCATGGGTCATAACGTCATTCATTTCAAGCTATCGGACGCCTACGACGTAGAATCGTTCGGTGCCATGATGCGCGGTTACGGCATTCCGACAACAAAACCCTACGCCGACTCCCGATAGCGAAATCGTTCGCAGCCAACCTTCAATATGTTGCGGTGAAATACGGACTGTTGAGGCCTTTAAAGGCATAAAACAGTCCGTATTTCACCGCAACTTAGGAGGGGATGGGGTTAGCTGCGGGGGCGGTGGCGGAGCTTGTCGATGGTGGAGTCGGTGCTTCGGCTGCGGGCTTCGGCGGCGCGGTCGCGGGCGTCGGCAGCGGTTTGACGCTTGCGGCGGTAGTCGATCATGCCTTGGATGATGGGCTTGCCAAAGCTCACGACATCATCGTTGTAGATGGCGGTTCGGGCTGCGAGGAGGCAGTCGGTAAAGTCCATATGCGTTTTGCCGAACAGTTTGATGGCAAGGGCGACAACGGTGGGCTCGTCGACCATGACGTCATCGAGCAGCCTTTTCATGGCCGCAGCAATCTCAACGCGGGGAACCTTATAGACGTCTCGCAGTGTGACCACGACGCGCGTGATGATTTCGGGGTAGACGCGAGCGGTGCGCGTGGCGATGACCTTGGCGGCGCGCGGTGAAAGAACTTCGTCGTCGTCAAGCAGGTAGCGCAGGATGACGGTCTCGTCGATGATGGTGCTACTCATGGATATCTACTTCCTCGGGGCCCAAAATCGAATCGTCACTTTCTGTGGCAAGGTATTCAATCCAGGCATTGCGCTCCTCGGCGCGGCGATTGGGGTCACCATATGCTTTGAGCGATTCATAGGCGGCGGTGCCGTCCTTTGAGCGCACGGCGACCGGCTGAAAGGGGAGTTTGCGCATCAAAATGCTTTGCGCGACAAATAAACGGACAGCCTCGGCGAGCGATGTGCCCATGGCGTCGTAAAGACGCTCGGCATGCTGCTTGTCTTCCTCGCGAATGCGCACCTGCAGGATGGCTCTATTTTTAGTCGATGACATCACTGGCCCCCTTAATGAGCGTGCAATATAGTCGGTCAAATGCGGCATGTGCCGATACTTGAGCATCTTATAACGATTACTTTATTTCGCTCAAGTAAATAACCATTAACACGAATACAAGCGTAGTACATCCAAAATGAGAGCGCGTAAAAATCTCAGAGGTGTACGCATGTAATACACTCACCTTTATAGCTTCTAGAGAATAATTCCAACCTGCCAAAACCCCTGCAATACACCCGTATTGCAGGGCCTATGCTCAAGTTTGCCACCTGCAACTGCGTATATTTAGTCTGTATATCGTTGGAGGAACTCTATCGAAGCGCCTGTTTCGCCGCATGCGCTCGATACGCCGATGCCGGACCACGGGCGGTCCGGGGCAACGTCGACAGGGTCTCTCCGGCATGGGATTCAGGAGGGAGTGAACAACATGGGCAATAAACGAGTCGTGGCCGATTCTTCACGCTGCATTGGGTGCCAAACCTGTATGGCGGCGTGCATCGAGGCACACGATATTCCCGGCAACATCGCCGCACCTCGCTTGCGCGTAACGCGCACCTACGAGATTTCCGCGCCGGTGGCATGTCACCACTGCGAGGACGCTCCGTGCGCCAAGGCCTGCCCTACGGGCGCCTTGTTCTTTGATCCAAAGAACCATCGCATCGGCGTCAACGAGGACAACTGCATCGGCTGCAAGAGCTGCGTCATGGCATGCCCCTTTGGCGCCGTGAGCGTGGCGACCACGCAGGTCCCCGTCTTGATGGGCGACGTTCGCGTGGGTTCGCAGACCAAGAGCTTCGTGCTCAAGTGCGACCTGTGCGTGGACCGTCCCGGCGGTCCGGCGTGTGCCGAGGCGTGCCCGACCAAGGGCCTCACCCTGGTGGACGAGGAGCGCCTGGCAGAACTGACTGCCGAGCGTGCCCGCGCCACCATCGAAAACGAGGCGTAGGCGGGTGGCCATACAGGCCCAATGATTGTCAAATAAGTACCGAGCATTCGGTAGCAGAAATAGGAAGGAGGGTGTCATGGAGAAGCATAAAGTGATCTGTCCGTACTGCGGCGCCGGTTGCCAGTTTAACCTCCTGGTCCAAAACGGCCAGGTCGTGGGTACCGAACCGCTCAACGGCATCACCAATCAGGGCGAGCTGTGCCTTAAGGGTATGAGCGGCTACGACTTCATCAACGACACCAAGATCTTGACTCCTCGCGTACTGCACCCGATGATCCGCCGCACTAAGGGCGCGGATCTTGAGCGCGTAAGCTGGGACGAGGCACTGGATTTCACCGCATCTAAGATGCAGGCCATAATTGACGAATATGGTCCTAACGCTGTCATGACCACTGGCTCTTCGCGAGGCGGCGGCAATGAGGCGAATTACGTCATGCAGAAGTTTACGCGTGCGTGCATCGGTACCCACAGCGTAGACAACTGCGCCCGTACTTGACACGGCCCTACTGTCCTCGGTCTGATGGACACGGTTGGTTCAGGTTGCATGTCATGCTCCATCCCCGGTATGGAGGATGCGGGCTGCATTTTCCTCTTCGGCTATAACCCTGCCGATTCGCACCCCATCGTCGCAAGGCGTATCGTGCGAGCCAAAGAAAAGGGTTGCAAGATCATCGTCGCCGATCCGCGCCATATCGAAACCGCGCGTATCGCCGATCTCTACCTTCCGATCAAGAACGGTTGCAACGTCGCGTTCCTCAACGCCTTTGCCAACTGCTTGGTCAACGATGGCCTCTACGACAAGGAATTCGTCGCCGAGCACACGAACGGCTTTGACGAGTGGTGGGAGACCATCAAGAACTACACTCCCGAATCCGTACAGGACATCACGGGTGTTGAGCCCGCGTTGATCCACCAAGCTGCCGAGATGTACGCCACGGCGAAGCCCTCTGCCATCATTGGCTGGGGCATGGGCGTATGCCAGCAGAAGCAGAACCTGAAGACGGTGCACACCATCGCCTCCATCGCCTGCGTTGCCGGCCAGATCGGCAAACCCAATTCCGGCCTCGCGCCCGTGCGCGGTCAGAATAACGTCCAGGGCTCCTGCGATATGGGCATGCTGCCCAACCTGTACCCTGGCTACCAGAAAGTCACCGACCCGGCGGTGCGTGCCAAGTTTGCCAAGGCTTGGGGCGTACCCGAGGAAAAGCTCCCGCTCGAGGAGGGCTACAAGCTCACCGACCTGGGCCACCTGGTCGACGAGGGCAAGGTGCACTGCTTCTACAACTACGGCGAGGACCCGGTGCAGACCGAGCCCGATTCGGCCGGTATGCGCAAGACGCTCTCCGAGCTGGATCTGTTCATTTGCCAGGACATCTTTATGACGCAGACGACCATGCTCGCCGACGTCATCCTGCCTGCCACCTCTTGGGGCGAGCACGAGGGTGTCTTTACCGCATCCGACCGTAGCTTCCAGCACTTTGACGCGGCCGTTCCGCCCAAGGGCGAGTGCCGTCACGACTGGGAGATCTTCGCGGACCTGTCCACGCGCATGGGATACCCCATGCACTACGACAACACCGAGCAGATCTGGAACGAGTGCATCAGCCTGTGCCCCAACTTTGTGGGCGCGACCTACGAGAAGATGGCTCCCGAGGGCGGCTACGCCCAGTGGCCCGTCAAGAGCACCGATGTGAACGACCACGGTACGCCCGACATGTTCGCTGGTGGCAAGTTCACCACCAAGGACGGCCGCGCCAACCTGATGGCGCACGACTGGGAGGCGCCCTCCGAGCTTCCCGATGATGAGTACCCGCTCATCCTGTGCACCGTCCGCGAGGTTGGCCACTACAGCTGCCGCTCGATGACCGGCAACTGCAAGACGCTGGCACTGCTTGCCGACGAGCCCGGTTTTGTCCGCATGAATCCCGCGGACGCCGAGGCGCGCGGCATCAAGAACGGCGACATCGTCTCGATCCACAGCCGCCGCGGCCAGGTATACAGCCGCGCCGACGTGAGCGATCGCATCAACAAGGGCACGGTCTACATGACCTACCAGTGGTGGATCGGCAAGTGCAACGAGCTGACCATTCACAAGGTCGACCCGGTCTCGCATACGCCCGAGGACAAGTTCTCCGCCTGCCAGGTCGACGCTATCGCCGACCAGGTCTGGGCTGAGGGCGAGGTGGAGCGTCAGTACACCGAGCTCAAGCAGGCTCTGGTGGACGCCGCCGCTCCCCAGGACGTTGAGCCCGGCGCCGCCAAGTTCGACGACGAGACGCACGTGAATCAAATCGTGTAGTCCCGTTCTCGTTGGCTTTTTGGGCCGGGCGTCCCGTACGTTCGGGAGCCCGGCCCGTTATTTTGAAAGGAAGTGGGGATGAACCGCTTCATCGACATCAACCCGGAGAGGTGCATCGGCTGCGGAACATG
>CAJMRR010000116.1 GCA_905215835.1 uncultured bacterium
CCGATATTGCCGGGGTGATTACGCGGCGTGCGGCTGAGGCGACGGGGCTCGCGGCAGGGACACCTGTCTTAGTGGGAACGGGCGACTCTGGTGCCGAGGCCATTTCGACGGGTGTATTCCGTCCCGGCGATATGATGGTTCAGTTGGGGAGTACGGCGTATTTCATCTACCTAGCTGATCATATGATCGATGATGCCCGCCTGTGGCCAGGGACGTTTATCATTCCCGGAACTTACGGGATCTGCGCGGGGACCAATACGGCGGGTGCGCTCACATCGTGGCTGCGCCAAGAGCTGTATCGCGATGCCGTGGAGGCCGAGGACCACGGTGGCCCCGATGCATATTCGGTTATGGCGCATGATGCCGCCGACGTGGCGCCGGGTGCCGATGGGCTCCTGTGTCTGCCGTACTTTGCGGGGGAGCGTACTCCGCTCAATGATCCCGCGGCGCGTGGCGTCTTCTTTGGCCTGACCGGAAGGCATACGCGAGCCCATATGGTTCGCGCCGCCTTGGAAGGCGTCGCGTATACCGTTGCATCCCATGTCGACATTATCGAGCGAGAGCATGGTCTGCCAATTGGACGCATTATGCTTGTCGGAGGTGGAACCAAGAATCCAGTTTGGATGCAGGCTATCGCCGACGTATGCGGGCGCGAGGTCTCGGTTGCCAAGGTTACGGTGGGCGCATGCTTCGGTGATGCCATCATGGCAGCTCTCGCAGGTGGCGCCTATGCATCATGGGATGAACTCGCCCGAGTCCTTGGCGTTGCGCAAACAATCGAGCCCGATATGGCTGCCCACGAGTTATATGCGTCGCGTCGTCATATCTTTGACGAATTGTATGCACGCAACCGTGATCTCATGCACGAATTGGTGTAATGCTGCCGAATTGTACTGCCTACCAATAGGGACTGCGTTGTGCGATTCGCATGTCCCTTGGCATTTTTGCCCACAGGGGTTAGTGAAGGTCAAAAACAGAGTGCGCATTTGCTAAAACTACCGACTCGATGCGCTTTGCGTCACAGTTTTTGAGTGAGGCAATGCGCATCGAGGTCCTTGCGAGCGATCCGATGAGCGACTGCGCGCTTGTTTCTGTGTTTGCCTCCGCCGGCGCATCGGTTTCGAGCAGTAAACGATCGAGTGGAATCTGTCGTGCGTATTCGCGTCCTCGTTTAGACGCGAGCATGCGTTCGTTGACGGAAAAATAGCAGCCTGCATCGCGCGCGCGGACAAGCTCGTCCGAAGTACCGCTAAACCAGTGGAAGATGATAGCGGGGGAGTCGGAGTTTGGGATGAGTAGTCCATGCGATTCGAGGACGTCCAGTACGGCTCCTGCCGAACGAACGGCATGAATTGATATCACGCGTCCGGTAAGAGGATGCTGCACGAGCGTATCGCAGAGCCGGTCAAGTGCCTGTATTTGCAGCGGCTCGCTTCCGGCAAAACGAGTGGAAAAGTCGAGTCCCACCTCGCCGATGTAGCGCCCTTGGGCTGCAACTTCGCAAAGCAGATTGACTTCGGCAGGACCGCAGCGGCCGTCGGCGAGCCACCAGGGATGGAGGCCGACGCCCGCGATAATGTTTGGGTAACGGCTGGCCCGCTTTTTTGCTGCCTCGAAGTCGCATGGGTTGACCCCGCAATCAAAGACCCCCAGCCCTATAGCCGCAGTTTCGTCAGCAACGGCATTCGGGTAAGTCATCAAATCAAGATGGCAGTGTGCATCAAATAACCGGGGCTCCATCTCGGCGCGCTCCGCTAGTCTAAGCGCTGGCCATCGGCGCGCACGCGCTCGGTGCCGCGGCCGCTGATCTGGCGGATAACCTCGCCGGCAATCATCTGACCCATGATGGGCGGCATAAAGCTGGCGGTTCCGAGCTCGGTACGCTCGTGGATGTTGGAAGGGTCGCGGGGCTGTGTCTTAACCGATTCCTCGCAGCTAAACAGTACATGCAGACTCTTGATTCCGCGCTTCTTGCATTCTTTGCGCATAATGCGGCTCATGGGGTCACGTACCGTATCGAAAATGTCGGCAAAGCGGAGGCACTCGGGATGGAGCTTGTTGGCCCCGCCCATGGAGCTAACCAAACGAATGTCGTGGTCCTGAGCATATTTGGCAATGGTGAGCTTGGCCGAGATGGTGTCGATGGCGTCGACGACGTAGTCGAGCTTGCCGTCCGTCTGCTCCAAAACGCTCGCGAAGAAATCATCGATGTTGTCGCTCAGCAGGTATTCGGTGCGCTTGATGACGGTAGCGGTAGGGTTGATGTCGTGAATCATAGCCTCCATGACGTCGACTTTGCGCTTGCCGACGGTGCTGTGAAAGGCGATGGCCTGGCGATTGATATTGCTGGGCGCGATGATGTCCTTATCCAGAATGACGAAATGACCGATGCCGCCGCGGGCGAGTGCCTCGCAGCAGTTGGAGCCCACGCCTCCGCAGCCGAGCACTAGCACCGTAGCATCGGCGAGCTTATCGAGTGCCTCGCGGCCCATGATAATCTCGAGCTTGGTGTCGCGTGTCTCGATGGGAGTTGCGGCTGTGGTTTCGGTCATAAATATCCTCCGATGGGGAAGCAGGGCGTGTTTTAGCTATCGCCATTATAGGTAATCGCCCATAGGTTGCGATGGCGTTTGCTTTGATGTGGTTTGAAGCATTGCGATTAGATAGTTAGACAAACATCTAAATATTGAGTATAGTGTGCACGTCATGAGAGATGATGAGAGGAGGTCTTATGCCGGGAGAGGGTTTTAAGGCGCTGGCCGATCCTACACGGCGTCACATTTTGGAACTGCTGCGCGAGGGCAATTGCACGGCCGGGGAGCTTGCCGAGCATTTTGACATCAGCAAGCCGTCGTTGAGCCATCACTTGGCGACGCTCAAAAACGCCGGGTTGGTGACCGACGAACGTCATGGCCAAAACATCGTTTACAGCTTAAACACCACCGTCATGCAGGACTTGATCGGTTGGTTTATGGGCTTTACAAACACGGAAGGTGATAAGGATGAATAACGAAAACAAGGGCATTCACGCCACGGGGGTATCGTCGCGCGTGTGGGCCATGCTTGTTGTGGTCTGCGCTATTAATGTTGTAGCGCACCTCATGGTGATGCCGAGCCTGCCTGCACAGATTCCCACGCACTGGGGCGCGAACGGCGCCGTCGACGGTTGGGGTCCTAGTTGGATGGCCTCCGCGCTCGGCGTGCTGCCTCTGGCGCTTCTCGCAATGTTCCGCATGGTGCCGCGCATCGACCCCAAGGGCGAGGCATATCGAACCTCGGGCAAGTTCTACCAGGGCTTCGTAATCGCCTTCACCTTGTTCATGTGCGCCATAAGCTGGCTGGGAGAGCTTACGGTCTGGGGCGTGGTGCCGGCGGTCGGTTCGGTTAACGTGCTGATTTCCGGTGTTGTCGGTTTGCTGTTCATCGGCGTAGGCAACTACTTGCCGCGTGTGAAGCAGAACTATACGCTCGGTATCAAGACACCCTGGGCGCTTGCCGATCCCGAGAACTGGCGCCGTACGCAGCGTTTTGGCGGCGCCTGCTTTATGGTGCTGGGTATTGGCCTGATTGTGATGGGCGTGGCAGGCAGCGTGCTTTCGAGTGAAGTCGTCGCCGCGGTGATTGCGGCTCTGGCGTTTGGCTCGGTTGGAGCCGTTTACGTCTACTCGTATCTGTTGTGGCGCAAATCGCAGCGAGCCGCTCGTTAAGGTTGCGGAAAACTAGCGTACGCAGTTCATAGTATGTTCCGGGGGACTTTTCCCAGGTAGTATTAGGGGGTGTGGGCAACCATGCCCCTTTTTATTAGAACGCGCGAACTGCCTCTCCGCTTTTTCCAAAACGGAGAGGGGGAGAAGATTTCCGCAGCTAGATAAGGAGAAATGACTGTGGCGGAGTTCATTTATCAGATGTATCAGGCTCGCAAGGCCCATGGCGACAAGGTAATCCTTGACGACGTGACCCTGAGCTTCTACCCCGGTGCCAAGATCGGCGTCGTGGGCCCCAACGGTATGGGCAAGTCGACCCTGCTCAAGATCATGGCCGGCATCGAGGAGGTCTCCAACGGCGATGCCAGGCTCACTCCCGGCTACACCGTGGGCATCCTGCAGCAGGAGCCGCCGCTCGACGACGACAAGACCGTCATCGAGAACGTGCGCATGGCGTTTGGCGACATGATTGCCAAGGTCGATCGCTTCAACAAGATCGGCGAGGAGATGTGCGACCCGGATTGCGACATGGACGCCCTCATGGCCGAGATGGGCAAGCTCCAGGACGAGATCGACGCCGCTGACGTCTGGGATATCGATTCCAAGCTCGGCCAGGCCATGGACGCCCTGCAGCTGCCCGATTCTGACATGCCGGTTAATGTGCTTTCCGGCGGCGAGCGCCGTCGCGTGGCCCTGTGCAAGCTGCTGCTCGAGGCTCCCGACCTGCTGCTGCTCGACGAGCCTACGAACCACCTGGACGCCGAGTCGATCCTGTGGCTCGAGCACTTCCTGCACAACTACCAGGGCGCGGTGCTTGCCGTCACGCACGATCGCTACTTTCTGGATAACGTTGCCGAGTGGATCTGCGAGGTCGACCGCGGTCACCTTTATCCCTACAAGGGCAACTACTCCACGTATCTGGAGACCAAGGCCGCCCGTATCGAGGCGCAGGGCAACCGCGACGCCAAGCTCGCCAAGCGCATGGAGGCCGAGCTCGAGTGGGTACGCAGCTCGCCCAAGGCTCGCCAGGCCAAGAACAAGGCCCGTCTGGCTCGCTACGAGGAGATGGAGGCCGAGGCCCGCGCAAGCCAGAAGCTCGACTGGACCGACATCCGCATTCCCGTCGGACCGCGCCTGGGCAACAAGGTGCTCGAGGCCCATCACCTGCACAAGGAGTTCGATGGCCGTGTGCTCATCGACGACCTATCATTCACCCTGCCGCGCAACGGCATCGTGGGCGTCATCGGTCCCAACGGCGTCGGTAAGACCACGCTGTTCAAGACGATTGTGGGTCTGGAGCCGCTGACTTCGGGCGAGCTCGAGGTGGGTGAGACCGTCAAGATCTCCTATGTCGATCAGAACCGTTCTGGCATCGACCCTGACAAGAACCTGTGGGAGGTCGTCTCGGATGGCCTGGACCACATGATGGTCGGCGAGACCGAGGTTCCGAGCCGCGCTTATGTGGCGAGCTTTGGCTTTAAGGGCCAGGACCAGCAGAAGCGCGCTGGCGTACTCTCCGGTGGTGAGCGCAATCGTCTGAACCTGGCACTCACGCTCAAGCAGGGCGGCAACCTGCTGCTCCTCGACGAGCCCACGAACGATCTCGACGTCGAGACGCTGTCCTCGCTCGAAGCGGCGCTGCTCGAGTTCCCGGGCTGCTCGGTGGTCATTAGCCACGACCGCATGTTCCTGGACCGCGTCGCCACGCACATTCTGGCGTGGGAGGGCACCGACGAGAATCCGGGCAACTGGTATTGGTTCGAGGGCAACTTTGAGGCCTATCAGGCCAACCGCATCGAGCGCCTGGGCGAGGATGCAGCCCAGCCGCATCGTATCCACCGCAAGCTGACGCGCGACTAATTTGTTACGCGGTTTTACCAAACCGCGTAACTACTCGACGCTGCGCGGGCCGCAAGCACCCCATCTTGCCGTTCAAACCGTCGCTCGCGTACCGAAGTACGCGTCGCTCCTCTTTCACGGCAACCTGGGGCACTTGCGGCCCGCTCGCTGTTGGTCACGAAACATCGATGAATGCTAATAAAAGCGGCTCAAATCCTGATTTGGATTTGAGCCGCTTGTCGTTACTGCTCGGGCTCTTCGACTTTGTCGATGGCCCAGGCGGCACCGAGGCCACCGGTGGTGTTGCGGCGAATGCGCACGGTGACTTCGTGGCGCTCGCCGGCCTGCGTGTAGCGCAGGGGGAAGCTTGCGCGGTTTCGCGCGGCCTCGATGGTACCGCGCTCGCGGGCGATCCAGTAGTACTCGCCGACAATGCCGAGGGTATCGGCGCCGTAGGGGAGATAGGTCGACAGCTGGTGCAGAAGCGGGCCGGGGCAGAAGACCTCGGTTGCGAAATCGACGGGGAAGTCCTCGGGGATGGCGGGCGCTACGGGTGCGGGGGTTGGGGCCTCTGCGAGTACCGAAGCCGGTGCCGGTGCGGGAATTTGGTCGCAAGCAGAGGCGGGCACGGATTCGATGACGGGTGCGAACTCCAGCGTCGTCTTCGGCTTGATTGTGGAATCTGCGGGCTTCACGGTGACGGGCGCGTCTGCAGCTGCGGTTTCAACCTCAACCTGCGTCGCGTCCTCGTTCTCGACGCTCGACTTTGCTTCGATGGGCGTGGATGCCATGGTGGTGATGCCGGCGTTGGCGTTCTCGGGGTCATAGACGACCGTGAGCGAGATGGCGGGCTGCGGCGTCTCGGGCTCCGGTGTCGACTCGGTAGCGTCTTGATCTGCGGGCTCGTCGGACTGATCGTCCTCGGCCTCGTCGCCAAAGACATCGCTGTTTTGGAACGCAGACGGCTCGGGTTGGTCAGCGGCTTCTTCGGTTGTCGACTTGGGCGCTTCGTTGAGCTCCACAGTGGCTTCCTGCTCGGATATGACTTCGGAATCGGTCGTGGCGGCGATTTCGGTTTCGGCTTCT
>CAJMRR010000117.1 GCA_905215835.1 uncultured bacterium
CTGCCGTAAGGGGAGCGTTGACATCGCCCGTGCCAGCGAGCACGCCCGCTTTTCCGGGGCGCTTGTTATTGCCGTGATCCTTGCCGCTGCCAGAGCCACTGCCGCTACCGGAGCTGCTTCCGCCGGAGCCACCTCCACTCGTGCCGCCATCGCCGTCGACCGTCATCGGGGCGTCGTGAAGTCCTGCCGTATCCGCGTTGTCGCATACGCCGACCTGAACTTCTGAGCGTTCGCATGCCGCGTCGGGCACATGAAGCTCGTGCAGTACGGCACCCAGCGCCGAGTTTGCGCCCGGTCGAATTTCCTCGAGCGTTACGGGATCGAGCGCCACCAGATTACGCGCCTTCGCATATAGCGTTACACGTTTGCCCACTTCATCGCTCCAACTCTCGGGGATGGCGAAGCTCATGCGGAACTGTGCCGTGCAACCCGGTGCCAGCACGGCGTTGCCGTTGTCGGCTACCAGCGGGTGCGTTGCAAAACGTGCGCCCAGCGTCTCGAGCGCGTACTTCACGTGTGCCATATCGTTGGCCGAAGCGTCCTCGGCAAGCTCCGGATCGTAGATCGAAGCCATGCGTGCGTTCACTCCGAATCCGATGGATGCGCTGGAGAACGGCTGGCTGGAGCCCTCTCGGTACAGATCGATCGTGCCGGCGGTCAGCAAGGTGTTGCCGTCGTTTCGCACCGTGACCATGAAGGATTCGCCTGCTGCTCCGGGCACCACCGCGCCCGAGGTAGCGACCGCGCCCGTCGGAGTGGCACACGCCACTAAGGGCACTTCGATGCCGTGCAGCTCTGCCTCGCTCTTCTCTGCGCTCACAATGTGCGTGGCGAGCGTGGAGAGCATGCCTCCCGACGTCAAAAATGTCGTTATCTGATCGATGGGATGGTCCAGCTCGCACATCACGAACGGCTCCGTGAACAGATCGCCTGCCAAGGTGCTGGCGAAGATGCGGAAGTGCTTGCCCATCACTGCTACCGGGTTGCCTTCTTCGTCGTAGGTTTGTCCCACCTTGCCATCGGTGTTCTCTACATAGAGCACGCACCTGCCGTTGTTGCTTACGCTAAACGATGCCGGGCCACAGCCTGCGGCACCCACGGGCTGCGTTGCAAATGCCGATGCGCCTCGCGTCCAAGTAATATGCTGCAGTTGCTCGTTGACGGTAGCCAAAAAGCCCGTGTGCTGCGGCCACGGCACCGCGTGGGGTACTGTGGCATCTGGCGACATAACGCCCCAGCCCGCAATGGACTGGCCGATCACGGCGTACGATGCACAGCCACAACCGCCTGCGGTCTCGTATGCAACGGGCACCACCATTTTGCCGTTGATATTCTCGGGCGCGCCGAGCTCGATGCTCGACGGTGCCTGCGGAAAGCGGAGGACCTGACGGAACGTGAGACTGTCGCCCGAAACGTCCGACCACAGGGTAAAGCATTCCAGCGCAACCTCGGCCTCGCTGCCGAGCGCCTTTTCTGCGGTGGTTCCGCGGCGGTGGAGGTAGGCGCCCGACAGGCGCCCGTCGACCAGTGTCTTGCCCACCGTGATGCGTGGGCACTGCAGGCAATGATAGCCATCCTCCTGAAGGCGGCCGCGCGAGATGCTGCGCCACGACGTGTGCGATATCACGCGAACTCCGTCGTTGCTTATGCGCAGGCGCACAACGGACAGTATGCCGGCTGTGCTTGCCGTATCGAAAAAAGTGTTGTCGCCGTCGGGGCGCTCGCCCGAGACCAGCAGCACGTAGGCGTCCTGGTTTTCTCTTCCGTCCTTATATTCCACCACGTCGAAGTCGTAATCGTATATGCCGTCGCGCTCCACGTCGCCCTCGCCAAACCCAAGGGGGAAGTCCACGGGCGTGGGAGCGGACCACGTGCCGTTCGTCTTTGTATGCACCACCAGGCGCGAACGACCATTCTCGCCGTAGCGCACCGAGGCGATACGGAATAGGCATTCTACGCCGGCGATAATCGCCAGCTTCATGTGAGCTTCGCTGAGCACGCTAGCAAACAGCACGTTGTCGCTCGAGGGTTTGATGCCGCCACGCTCGTCCTCCGATACACCAGCAGAATTAGCGTTGGGGTCCGCAACAGCGTTCGTCGCCTGCCCGATATAGGTGTACTCGTACATCGGCGCGGCGTTTTCGTCGTTCCCTATCAGTGCATGGACGAAATGCTCGATCTGTCCCGTGTCGTCGCTCTCTGCATCCGCCTCGAGCTCAATGCACGTGACCGCTTGATCCCAATCGCGCACGACAGGCGCGGCGTTTACGGCAGTGGCCTTAACCTCGGCGCGTGCGAGCAGCTCGGCGTTGGTGACGATGGTGGCCGATGCGATAAATTGCGGCACGCCGCCCGCCTCGATGTTGCTGGACGTGCCGAAGCGGGCATCCAACGTGTAAGGCGTATCTCCACCCAATGCGAGCTCAGAGCGCTGGAGCACATACTGGTTGCCATTGTTCACCGACATATTCCACGAATCGAGGAGTGTGGGCCACGACCCCGACCAAGCCTTGGTGGTCCACTTGAACATTACGAACTGGAGTATCACATCGACATCGACGTCTGCACCCACGCGCAGCCGCGGAAGCTGGTGCCCGTCCGCCTTCTCGTACCCAATGAACAGGGTGAGGGATGCGGCGCCACGCACGGCAGACGAAGCGACGCCTGCAACGCCGGCGCCAAAGGTGACGGCAAGCCCGATCTGGATAGTGAATGAGCCCGACGTGTTGGAATAGTCGAGCGAAATGTTCTTGAAAAACGCCGCGCCGCTGCCGTGCGTGTGGGCACCCACGGCGAGCGCCAGTTTTGCCAGCACCCAGGGGTTGACGTTTAGGAAAAACGGCACCGGTCCTAGGGTAAACTGCTCGGTCCAATTGAGGTCGGTTCTTACTTGGAAGAGTGCCTTAATATTGCCGTATGCGGGGTCGTTGTTGCTGCCCCAGGTTTTGCCCACCCAATCGTAGGCGAGCGAGCCGTACAGCTGTGTGGCGATATCCATCGTGAACAGCGGCGTGCAATGGTGGTGAAGGAGCTTAGTGTTTCTTGGATCGGTGCCCGAACCGGCACTCATACTCTTGTACTGATTCCACTTCCCCTCCATCTCGTCGAGGTAGCGGTTTGCCTGCTTGGCGCCCGACTCGCGCGGCGATTTCTTCCAGTACTCTGGATCCGGATTGCCTGAATCGTTCATGTAGCCGACCGGTTTGTATCCTCCGCCAAACAGCACGTACCCGGCAAAAGAGAAATCGAACAAAATGGGGAACGAGGGCATCCAGCACGTGAACTTGTTGCCGCCAATGCCGGGAAACGCCGCGGGGAAATCAAACGGAGTAATCTCTTGGTCCATGGTAGTGGGGACGATAGTGGTCGATCCGGATTCCGCCTTTGCGGCCGGCGCGGTGACAACGGCCATGGGGGATGAGAGCGTGTAGGTTTTGCCCTGATAGTCGAGGCCAAAGCGCAGCTTGCATCCTTCCTCCAGAAGGTTTGACGCTGCATCGAGGAACGTGTCTTCGAGCGTGAACGTCGCCAGATTATCCGAACCCGATGCGCTGGCCTTGACTTGGCCAATTTGCGTGACGGTTTCGGGCGAGCTACCCGTGGCGGGCATTACCTTGTTGATGCACAGCGTTGCCTGTCCACCCTGTGGCAGATGTGCCTGCACGGTAAAGGCGTGCGTATCGGGCTGTTCGTTTGCCGTGTCGTCCTTCGGCAATGTCATGAACGTAGCGTCGGCGTACTGGATGTCCCATTCGTCGAACGTGAGCTGTCGAAAGTACGGCTTGCCGTCAGAAAGCGGACGCGTTGGCGCGGTTATGGCGGTGCCACCCTGGATACGCGCGAGGGGAATCTCGACATCGCGGTAGCCTGCCATGCTAATGGAGATGCCGCCGTTAAAATCGTACGCGTCGAGAAGCGTTGTCTCGTCCACGTAGCCTTCCGAAAGCGGCGCGACCTCAAAGATGGCCGTGCCTTCGTCATCGGTCGTGGCGGTGAGCTGCTTGCCTGCGGCATAGCGCGATGTGAGCGTGACCTGGGCACCCGTGATGGGCGTATTCTTGTTGGCGACGTCGACCACGACCACACCAAACATGGTGCGCGAGAGAACGAGCACCCTGAAAGGGTCTTTTTCGTCGGCATAGGCTTCGGTGGGCGCGAACGGCAATATGAAGGCGTTTGCGCTTCCCGGCACGCGCGGCAACATAATGCTCGCCAGCGAGGACGCTCCGGCAACAAGTAACGAACGGCGATCAAGCATCTTTGGCTCCCATCCCGCAGGTATCGGTGGAAATAATCCAATTTTGCGAGAGGGCGCTACGTGGCGGTAGTGCCGTTCGATGGCCAAAATGTCCAATTTGAGCGTGCGAAAGCGCCAGGACCCCGGAGCGCTTTCGATACGACGGGCAGTCTGCCGCTAACGCAACATATGCGCGACCAGCTCGGCGCGAGTTCCGATACCAAGTTTGGCATACACTCCTGATAGGCGGTTTTTAACGGTGCCCGGCGAAACTTCCATGTGGCGTGCGATTTCGGCGTTGGTCCATCCGCGGCAGGCGAGCATGGCCATGGTGAACTCCGTGGTCGTTAAATCGTCGGCCACGTCCTCGCCCGAATCGGGGTTGTGGATGCGCCGCCAGCCGTAGCTGAATCGATACGTAATCTCGATGATACGTGCGAAATCGTCTGGGTATTGCGATTTTAGGCATGCCTCGATGAGCCCCTGCAAAAGGCCGTGGTGCTCACCAATGAGCTCGATAAGGCCGTCGGGGCGCGCAATGTTCCAAGCGGCTCCGAAGTGTGCCTTTGCGGCGTCGATGTCCTTGAGGCTCATGCATGCCATGGAAGCTGCCAGGTGCAGGAACAGTTCCGAGATGGGATAGCTTCCCTGTTTCATGATCAGGGCATTTTCCGCCATGCCCAGGCTGCGGCCGTATTCGCCGCGCAGATACAAGGCGTGCGCCATCACGTAGCTGGCGAACAGGCGCAGACCTTCGGGCAGATGCGCCGCTAGTGGATAAAACTCTTCGGCAGAATACGGGGAAGGCAAGTGCAACAGGACGCTCGCGGCCGAGGCGAACAGGATATGCGTGGCGTGGACGGCGGGCGACTCCTCGTCGGTTGGCATATCGAGGATGCCAGCAAGGCACCGGCGGGCGTCGGGGATACGGTTGAGCGACAGGCTGGCATATCCGCAGATAAAGCATGCGGAATAGCGCAGTGCGGGATCGGTGGCATCAAGATAGGGGCGCACCGTCTTGGCAGCGAGCGTGGCCTGTCCGCGAAAGTACAGCGCTTCTGCCGTGGCGATGGTGCGTGAATCGGGGTCGGAAATGCCTGCAACCGCAGCGTCAATCTGGCCTGGCACAAAGGCAGTGCACATCAACGGCATGGGAATGCGTGGGTAGCAATCGCAGTCCATCTTCCATCTCCCATCAGGTGGCAACAATGCAGCAATTGTACTCCTGTTGCTCGGGACTGGAATTTGTGGGTATCGCCTGCGATTATGCCGAACGTATAAAGGAAGGGTTTATTGGCGATGCTCCCAAGGTGGCTACCGAAGCCTAGCTGACCTCGATATTCGGAAAAATTGCCACCCCTGCAAAAAGCTCTGTCGCAGCGGTGGGAAACGCATCTTCTGGGCATTCCGGCGTCTCCAGTTAGCGCTGGACTGCTGCTGTCGCCTGTGCGTTGGCGAGCGGGGCGTGGGGACCGTCCGGCGACCAGCGGTGACGGGCGAGCCCTGCCGCGTGCGTGGGCCTCCATCGGCGTAGACCCATGACCCGCATGGCATCGGAGAAGTCCACCATGGCGTCCAGGACCTTACCGTCCGGCACGTCCAGCCTAGCGGCTCTCTTGAACCCGAGGTCGAAGGGGGTGTTGTACAAGGCATATGGGGCCGAGTGGAAGTGGATCAAAAGAGCGTTACTTGACGTTTCATGCATAATGCCAACCGCCCCGCGACATCACGTTCGCAGCGCGCAGGGGCCGGAGAATCTTTGCGATGAGAGTTGACGTCTAATACCTTGCATCGTATAGTGTGCATAGCACAGTATATGACGAGAGGAGGTATGCGGATGGAGGCACAGATGAAGCGCGGCTTCCTGGAGGCCTGCGTGCTCGCGGCCGTCTCCGGCGAGGAGTCCTACGGCTACCAGATCGTGAAGGACGTACCGGCGAGCATGGGGCTCACGGAGTCGACGCTCTACCCGCTGCTCAAGCGCCTGGAGAAGGCCGGGTGCATCACGGCGCGCTCCGCCGAGCACAACGGGCGGCTGCGCCGGTACTACCGCATCACGGATGACGGGCGAGCGCGCATCGAGGAGTTCCTGGCCGAGTGGCCGTCCGTACGGGAGATTTACGCATACGTTGAGGGGGCGCACCATGACGCGCGATGAGTTTCTGGGCCGGTTGGGCGAGCTGCTCGCCTGCCTGCCGGCCGAGCAGGTGGAGGAGACCAAGGCGTTCTATGCGGAGGCCATCGCCGACCGCATGGAGGACGGTATGAGCGAGGAGGAGGCCGTGGCCGCCATGGGCACGCCCGGCGAGGTGGCGGAGGCCACGCTCGACGACCTGCCCGC
>CAJMRR010000118.1 GCA_905215835.1 uncultured bacterium
ATGTCCTCGATGGTCACCTTGCGCTCGGGCACGCGGCTCCAGGGGATATCGTCGCTCTCGGGCGTGTAGTCGGCGTCGGGGCCATCCCACACGTCGCTGGGGTTGAGACAGCGCTGCATGTACCACGCGCGCGGCGTGTTGTAGACGTGGTCGCTGTCGCTGTGCGAGCCAAAGGCCTCGCGCGGGTTAAAGACCGCAGCCGGGCCGTCGCCCTCGACGCCCAGCGTCAGGTCCAGATGCCACTCGGCCATCCAGGCGCGCAAGTCGGCGGAGCACATGTGGTCGGCCTGGGCGCCCTCGGCGTCATCCAGGTCAAAGCTGTCGATACCCAGCTGGTTGGGCATGGTCACATAGGCGTCGTCAGGCACGCGCTTGGCAATCCAGTGGTGACCACCGATGGTCTCGAGCCACCAGATCTCGTCCACATCACTAAAGGCGATGCCGTTGTTCTCGTAGGTGCCGTAGCGCTCGAGCAGGTCGCCCAGGATACGAACGCCGTCGCGGGCGGACTTGGCATACGGCAGCACCAGGGTCACCATGTCCTCCTCGCCCAAGCCGCCGGGCTGTGCCGGAACGTATCCGTCCTCGCCCTCGTTGCCCTTGGCGGGTACGTAGTCGACGAGCGGATCGGCGCCGCGGACGCGCTCGTTGGTGGTGAGCGTCTCGGTTGCGGACATGCCCACATTGAGCTCGTTAAAACCGGCCTCGGCCCAGATGCCGTGGCCCGGGACAACATCGGGGACACTCGTGTAGCGCATGGGGTTATCGGGCAGCTCAACGGTCAGGTGACTCAGGACGCTCGTGTAGACGCGCGGCTGCTCGTCGGGATGCACCACGCGCATACGCTTGGGCTCAAACACCCCGTTGGACGAGTCCTCGTTACGCGCGACAAGCGTCGACCCGTCGTAGCTCGCGTTCTTACCGACCAGAATCGTTGTGCACGGCATGCGCATCCTCCTTGAGCGAAGAAATCAAACGGCAACAGTGTATCGCTTCGGCGCAGAAAGGGCGAAACCACGGCCTCGGCAGCCCCCGTGGTCAAAAAATGCCAAATATGAGTACTGTCACAAATTTAGTGGCAGCAAATTGCACTGTTCCGGGCGCCGGGAATCCTCACCTGTCCAAAAACTGAGTCTAGTAATTCCCCATACGTCCAATAAAATTGGCTCTTTAACGATATTACTTATCGCTAAAGAGCCAAAATGATCTCAAACATATGTGACTAACTTGGCAACAGTACTCATATTTGGCATTTTTTGACCACGGGGTATCTAACCAACCCCCTAAACAGCCTCCAAACGCCTATTTTACCGCGCGCTCAGCCGCCTCGATCACGTGCTTGGCGAGAATTGCTGTCGTCACGGCGCCCACGCCACCCGGCACGGGGGTGATTGCGCCAACAACCGGCTCCGCGGCATCAAAATCGACGTCGCCGACCAGCTTGCCAGCGGCTTCGTCCCAATTAATGCCAACATCGATAATCGCCTGGTCCTCGCGGACCGCATCTGCGCCAATCGTGCGCGCGCGTCCAACGGCGGCAACCACAATGTCGGCAGCACAGCACTCGGCGGCAAGATCGCGCGTATGCGTATGGCACGTCGTCACGGTTGCGTTGCGCGCCGTAAGCATGGCGGCAACGGGGCGGCCAATTACCAGTGAGCGTCCGACCACAGCAACCTTGGCCCCATCCAGCTCAACGCCGTAATGATCCAGCAAAGCAAGCACGGCTTCGGCTGTGCAGGGGGCAAAACCCTCGCCGCGCCCCGAAAGCGTGGTGAGCAGTGAAGCCGGCGTCATGGAGTCAACGTCCTTGGCGGGATCGAGCGCTGCGGCGACGGCGTTCTCGTCAAGGCCGGCGGGCAGCGGGCGGAACATCAGACAGCCATGAACAGCCGAATCGGTATTGATGTCCTCGACGGCCGTCAACAGCTCGTCCTGCGAAACATCGGCAGGAAGCAAAACGCGGCGAGCCTCAATGCCAACCTTCTCGCAGCGCTTGAGGGCACCGCGCTCGTAGGACAGGTCGTCCTCGCGCTCGCCCACACGAACGATGGCCAGCGTCGGTACAACACCGCGCTCGCGCAGGGCTGCACAGCGAGCAGCAAGTTCCTCGGTCAAAGCGCGAGCAACGGGAGCACCCTTCAGCAGTTCAGCCATGGCTATCCTCTCTTCCTTGCAGCGTCGGAGGCGCGGCGCGCCAGCGCATCGGCGCGCGGCAACCATGTGTCGAGCAACTCATCACACGCCGTCTCGAGCTCCTCAGCACGAACGCGATCTTTCATAGACGTGGTGTTCGCAAAGAGCGTCAAGCTCGCGCCCTGCATAGCGGCACGGCAGAACACGGCGCCGCACGCCACATCGGACAGCAGCTGACGCGAACCCTTGTCGGCCATGTCCTCGAGCAGCGCCAGCGCACGCCCGCAGGCATCCATAATGCGATACGGCGGCATAGCGGCCACATGCAGCGCATCCTGAATCGCGGTCGCTCGAGCCGGATCGTCACGCGGAATACCGTACGCCGTGGACACCTGCCCGTAGGCACGAACGTCCTCGGCGACCAGACCCACAAGTTCCTGCGCCAACTCATCCGCCTGGGCAAACGCGCGCGTCAGATCGTCTGCGCGATCGGCAAGCGCAGGGTTTGTCGCCCCATAGCGAGCAACCATCCCGCAAAGCGAGGCGCCCAGTGCACCTACAAAGGCGCTCGCGCTACCGCCGCCGGGAACCGGCTCGCGTGCGGCAAGCGCCTCGGCAAACTCTCGACATGTTTTATCCATCATCTCTTGGCTCATACGCACGCACCTTCAAGTCATATACATCGGTCGGGTGGCAACCGCCGACCGACCGCATCAATCACATAATGGTGCTAAGTCTAGCCCATAAGTACATGAGCGTCAGCGCACCTGGCCATCGCGGATTTCTATGACGAACGATAGGCGTCGGCACCGCAAACATGGGACACATGGCCCACCTTTCGAGACTTCCGGACGTCAAAAACTGAGGCATATCTATAAACAAGGAACCTGTTGGGGCAACGCCCACGCACGCGCGCCCCATTAAATCAACGGGCACCTCACCCCGGGGAGGGCCGACAGCATCGGCCCTCCCCTCTTTTGCGACCGCACATATTGCCACTTGTCGGCGCAATTCCAGCCCCCAGAATGGGACACATGGCCCACCCGAGCGAGCCGCTCGCGCGTACAGTAAAGGCAGGTAATCCATGGGCGGTTACAGATCGAGGAGGACACGACCATGAAAAAGAAGGCCTTTGCGATTCTCACCCTCTGCATCAGTCTCTTTGCCGCAGTTGCCTTGGTGGGTTGCGGTGGCAGCGACGGCGCTACCGGCAGCAGTGGTGGCGGTGGAGCGGAAAAGCCAGCCGTGGATATGAGGACTGACTTCATTTGGTTTAAAGTCGAGGTGCCCGAGGGCGTCGAAATCACGGACGTCGCAGGCGATACCGCCGACAGGGCCCAGTTTAAGTTCACCGAGAGCGAGCATGCCAGCGACCGCTTCATCCCCGTCTTCGATCCTGACAAGAACGCCGATGAACTGTTTGACTACGAGGCAAAGTGGAAGGCCAACTCCGGATGGACCGAGAGCGATCCCGTTAAGTACAACGGCAAGACCTGGCGCAGCGCCTACTTTACGCACTCGGGCGGCGTGACGACCGAGTACTTCACCGACGTTGACGGCGGCAGCGTGTACGTGCGTATCGACAATGTCGAGGAGCACAAGGACGCCGTCGAGACCATGATGGAGTCTCTGGAATTTGCCGACGACATCGCCAAGGCCAAGACCGAGGCCATGGACGTCAAGCTCGACGATATCGAGATCAAGCGCTAAGCGACTGGCGAGCGCAGCGGGAAACACGGGCGCAGTGCAAACAAGCGACGGTATCCCAGCGCTTCGTACCAAGGGAGGGCCGGTAAACCGACCCTCCCCTTTCTTATGCCGGTAGCCGACGAACGCAAGGATACCGGGCTCCGGAACCGCCCCAAATGTGGCAACAGTACGAAAACGACAAACACCCCAACACGTCCGCCCACCGATTTATTGCGCCGAGCAGACAATTAAACCAGCATCTTTAAACATCTGGTCAGTATAGTGACCAAAACTATCGCATAACCGCACTCTGCGAATGGAGAAGTTATGACCGAACACCATGCCATCAGCCGCCGAGCGTTTACGCTGGGCCTAGGGCTTGCGGCGTTGTCACCACTTGCAAGCCTGCCCGAAACCGCAGCGCCGGGCATTCCCCTGCGAGCGGCATTTGCAGACAACACACCCGCACCGTCGGACAGCCTCGACAATTTCGTCATTCGCCTTCGCCCCGCGGGCTATTTTCGCACCGCGAGCGTCAACCAAGACGGCAACGTTCGCGGCAACGTCTGCCACCTGTTTAACGACGGCACGTCCAGCAAGCTCATCCTTGAGAACGTAACGACCAAGAATGACGATACAAACTGGTATGCTATCCGCACCTTGCTCAATTTCGAAGAGCATAAAAAGACGGGCTACAGCATTTGGTCGGTCGACGACGACTCGGACAAAGACGGAAAGGTCATCCACGTATGGGGCGGCGAGTATGACAACAAGCCCAGCCGTGCTTTTGCGTTCGAGCGTCAATCAAACGGAACCTATATCATCCGAGACCGCACGGTCGAGAAAGAAACCGAGAAAAAAGACATTAAGTACCTGGCAATAGAATCGAACGGCAAAGACCAGGACAACAATAAGATCTGCCATAAGAGTAAGAGTAAGAGCATTCCGTGGGAGCTCGAGCTTGTCGGTTACGACATGAAAAAGAACGATGCCACGGTTAGCAGCCTCGACTGGATCACGTATAGCAGCTACGTCGACGGACCATGTTGGATGAAATACGTCGACGACAACAAGTTCCTCGACGAGCTGAGCATCCCGGGTACGCACGATTCGGGCACCTGCAGCGTGGACAACGACACTGAGCCCCAATCCTCGCAAGTAAAATGCCAGCAGGATTACATTCCCACGCAGCTGCTCGAAGGCATTCGCTATTTTGATATCCGTCTCGGAAAGGGCGACAACCCTGGCATCGACCATGGGATGTACTACCTGCTCAAAAAAGACGCGTACTTTTTGCATCTTTCCGATGTCATAGGCTACTTCAAAACGTTTTTGAACGAAAACCCGACAGAAGCGCTCATCATGCTTGTATCACGAGGCAACGACGAGGCTACCGACGAAAGTGTTACGACGGCTTTCGCCAAGGTTTTGGACGACAACCCCAAACTGTTCTATACGTCGAGCCGAATCCCCACGCTACACGAGGTGCGCGGAAAGATCGTTCTGCTGCGTCGATTTAGGCTCGCCGGCAACAGTGTAAGCGGCCACACGTGGGGCCTCGACCTTACCGAATGGGATGACAAGATCAAGGCTCACTCCGACAGCGCCACTATGTGTCTCGTCCAAGACGCGCGGGGCTTTGAAGCCGCGGGGGAAACAGGCGACAAAGAGCCCTATTGCACCAAGGTATACGCCCAGGACAAGTACAAACTCACGGGAACCGACAAGCTCAGCTGGGTCGATAATGCGCTGAAGGAAACGACCGGGCGCACGCGCAACGAGGTAGATGTCGAGGACGATAACGGGGCCAAGGAGAAAGTCCTGGAGCGTTGCTGGTCTATCAACTACACCAGCTGCACGGGCTTGTCGCACGGAGGCAATCCTTTTACCTCGGCACGAGTAGTCAACGAGCATCTGTATAAGAGCCCGTACATCAATCCCAGCGGCATCGAGGATACAAAGTCAGATTACCTCAAGCACATTGGCATCATCGCATCCGACTTTGTTGATGCGGCGCTGGCCCGGAGCATCTACCAGCGCAATTACGATACGGAGCACAAGCAGACAGCTTCGTACTATCTCCCGTACTATCTCCCGACCCGCATGCGCATGACGTACGGCGACTCGCTGAGCGATGCCTCATTCCAGGATGGCAAGACCGTTGGCGAGGGTCATTTCCGCCTTGCCGACAGCAGCAACGCGCTCAACGCGACAGCTTCGGGCCATGCGTTTGCCATTGAATACGTGGATGTCGACGCCCTGGGCAACGAGACCGTTACGGGGCTGCAGGGCTTTGTGCCCATCGATATCGATCGACGCGCGCTGACGCCCCATTTTGAGGGACTCGAAGGCCTTAAGGCCGGCGAAGACGTGCGCGCCAAGATTGCGGCATCACTCGAGGGCAAGCTCGAAACCGATGCCTGCACGGCCCAGCTCGAGTTTGTGCACGACGCGAACGGCGCTCCGGGCACAGCAATGGCCGAGGGCGAAACATTTGCCGCAGGAACGTACTGGGTGCGCGTGAACGGTCTCTTGGGCAACGCGGCGCAAAACTACACGCTCGCCAGCGACGGAGCCGCAAGCTTTACCGTAGCGGCCTCGGACAGTGCAGGCGGCACCGGCACCGGCAGCGGCACGGGTTCCAACGCAGGCAGCGCTGATAAGAACGGTAAGGGCAACAAGGGCAAGGGCTCGGGCGGAAAGCTCGCCGACACGGGCGACAGCTCTGGCGTTGCCGCCGG
>CAJMRR010000119.1 GCA_905215835.1 uncultured bacterium
GTGCGACAGCAGTTTAAAGACATATGCCGCCACAAGTAGATCCATGTGTGCCGTGTCGAGCCCACTGCCCACCAGGGCAAGCGCTCGCTGCGTTATAGCAAAGGTGAACGGGTCCTCGGCGTCCTCGAACGAGCACACGCGCGCGACCTCGGCGATCGCGCTTGCCGCGCATGTCGTCTCGTAATCGGGCGGAACGCCGAGCGGAGCCTCCATAAGCTCGGCCTGGGAAACCACGTCGAGCGACCGTCCATGCGCAAGCAGCATATCGACGGTACAGAACAGCTCGCAGCGCGCCGCCAACCGCCCGCCGGGCTTACGCGCACCCTTTGCCACGGCACGAACCTGCCGACCCCGCTCGTCAAGCATCGTCAGGATCAGGTCGGTCTCTTTGAGCTTCGTCTTGTCGAGGACGAGCACCTTGGTGCGATATGTCCGGGAGCCTGCCATGCGTGCCGCGCGTCCTTAGTCCTCGGCGTTGTAGCCAAAGCGGCGAATCTGGGCCTCGTCGTCACGCCAGCCGGCCTTGACCTTCACGTCCAGCTCCAAAAAGACCTGGGTGCCAAAGATACGCTCAAGATCGCGACGGGCGTCGATACCGATATGCTTGATCATCTCGCCGCCCTTACCGATGATGATGCCCTTTTGGCCCTCGCGCTCGACGTAAATGGTGGCGTGCACACGCAGTACCTTCTTGGTCTGCTCGAGCGCATCGCAGATCACGCCCACGGAGTGCGGGATCTCGTCACGGGTGCGGCGCAGAACCTTCTCGCGCACAAACTCGGCCACAAGGGTCTCGTCGGAAGCGTCGGTACCCATGTCCTCGGGGAACCAACGCGGACCCTCGGGCAAAAAGTGCGCAACGGTATCGATAAAGGCATCGACGTTGAAGTTCTTGACCGACGACGTCACGATCTCGTCGTCATATTCCATGAGCTCGTGGGCGGCCTTGAGCTGTTCCATAACCTGGGCGGGATCGGCCTCATCGGCCTTGGTGAGCACCAGGACCTTTTTGGAACGAGCGTTCTTGACGCGTTCGGCAACCCAAGCGTCTCCCCTGCCGATCGGCTTGGTGGCATCAATCAAAAACGCGACGACATCGACATCGTTCAGCTCGAACAACGCGCTCTTGTTGAGCTCGGATCCCAGACCGTCCTTGGGCTTATGAATACCCGGGGTATCGACAAAGACCAGCTGGTAGCCGGGACGGTTGACGACGGCGCGCATGCGGCGGCGGGTCGTCTGGGCCACCGGTGAGGTGATGGCGACCTTCTTGCCATAGCAGGCATTAAGCAGCGTGGACTTGCCGGCGTTGGGGCGTCCGACCAGGGCCACGAAGCCGCTGCGAAAACCAGGCTCAACGTCGCCAAAGCCCGCGAGGTTGTCGTCCTCGTCGCACAGGGCGTCGAGCTCCTCATCGCTCATGCCCTCAAACGGATCGAACTCCTCGACATCCTCGAGCCCCTCGGTATCCACCGCGTCCAAAGTCTCGTCGTCCAGGATCTCATCGGTAGGCTGCATATTGTCGGACATGGGAATCCCTTTCTAAATAAAGCCGAGCGCGTGGGCAAATACCAGCACGCCCACAATCGCGGCGGTGATGGAAAGAATGTATACAGAGGCGGCGGCGATGTCCTTCGCACGCTTGGCCAGCGGATGGAGCTCCTGGGTCGCCAGGTCGACGATAGCCTCCATAGCGGTGTTGCACAGCTCGCCGTGAATCACCAGGCCGCAACAGATGATAATCGTGGCCCACTCGGCAATGTCGAGGCCCACGA
Organism: uncultured bacterium; assembly: GCA_905215835.1. GTDB lineage: Bacteria > Actinomycetota > Coriobacteriia > Coriobacteriales > Coriobacteriaceae > Collinsella. The sequence continues at coordinate 1,776 of CAJMRR010000119.1, forward strand.
TACAGCCAGCAATGACGGTGCACACGCCCGCCACGAGCATGACCTTAATGTTGCGCTCGGTCTTGACGGCGGTGACGAAGCCCTCCATGGCGTAGGAAAACGACTTTAAGAAGGACGGATGGTCCTTGTTCGATCCGGGAATCATAGACGGCTCCTAGTCGTGGGCGTGGTTGGTGATGGGGCCGACGTGGACTAGCTTGGGGTCCTCGCCGCGCTCGAGCGCCAGATCGCGCAGGATGGCGTCCTCGCGGGCCTCCATGACCTCGGCCTCGTCGTCCTCGATATGGTCATAGCCCAGCAGGTGCAGCATGCCGTGTACGAGCATCAGACGACACTCGTCAGCGGGGCTATTGCCAAAACCGGGGGCCTGACGGGCAATAACCTGCGGGGCCAAGATGATATCGCCGAGCTCGAGCGTCTCGTCGGCGGGAATATCCTCGTCAAAGGCCGAGTCGCATTCAAACGAGAGCACATCGGTGGTGCGGTCGATACCGCGCCACTCGTGGTTGAGCTCGTGCATCTCGTCCTCGTCGACATACGAAAGGGAAATCTCGACTTCACGCTCAACGCCCTCGGCGGCAAGCACAACCTCGCAGATGTGCTCCACCTCCTGCGCGTCGAGCAGCGTATCGAGCTCGGCATCGTTGCTGATCAATACACTCAACGGGACTCCTTTCGGTCACGTACGCGCTTCTCGCGCACATCATCATAAGTATCGTATGCCTCGACGATACGTCCCACCAGGGCATGGCGCACCACGTCGGCGCGCTCCAGGTGTGCAAACGCCACATCGTCGACACGGCCCAAAATCTTCTCAGCATCCGCCAAGCCACCACGACGACCCACCAGGTCGCGCTGGCTCAGGTCGCCGGTGATCACGAACTTGGAGTTGAACCCAAGGCGTGTCAGGAACATCTTCATCTGCTCGGGCGTGGTATTTTGCGCCTCGTCGAGCACCACGAAGGCATCACTCAGCGTGCGGCCGCGCATGTAGGCAAGCGGGGCGATCTCGATCACGCCACGCTCCATAAGCTCATCGGTGCGCTCGCGATCCATCATGTCAAAAAGGGCGTCGTAGAGCGGACGCATGTAGGGGTCGATCTTTTCCTCAAGGGTACCGGGCAAAAAGCCCAGATTCTCCCCCGCCTCGACAACCGGACGCGTCAAGATCAAACGGCCCACCTCGTGACGCTTGAGCGCGGCAACGGCGAGCGCCATGGCCAGATAGGTCTTACCGGTACCGGCAGGACCCAAGCCAAACGTGATGGTATGCGAGCGAATGGCATCCACGTAGCGCTTTTGCCCGAGCGTCTTGGGACGAATGACGCGGCCGCGATACGAAAGCAGCACGTCATCGCGAAGCGACGTAGCCTCGTGCTCACCGTCGCGCAAGACGGCCAGGCAGCGAGAGACATCGTCGGCAGACAGCGTGCGCCCGGCGGCCGCCTCGCGAAAAGCGTGCTCGAAAAAGCGCGCCACGAGTTCGACCTCGTCCGGGTCGCCGCTCACGGCGATGCTATCGCCACGGGCGACCACGTGAGCGCGAACCAAGCTCTCGAGCACGCGAAGGACGCCGTCGCCGGCGCCCAAAACACACGAGGGATCAATTCCCTCGGGAACGGTAAGTCTAATCTTCGAGGCTTCCATGAACCTCCCTGCGTGCATGGACCAAGCCGGAATCATCGACTCCGATGATAGCAACATCGAGCAGGCACGGGGCTGTAAGTCCACAGGTATCGTCAAGACGGGCATGATGGAACGAGCCGAGCGTCAGGTTGTCACCATACTCGAGCACGGCACGCTCGACCGTGCCCACGCGACGACGAGCGTCGGCAATAGCGAGCTCCTGTGCGGCGGCTCGCATACGACGGCTGCGCTCGGCCATAACCTCGGGCGGCACCTGGTCGGGCATATCGGCGGCAAGGGTGCCGGGACGCTTGCTGTAGCGGAACACGTGCATACGCGAGAAACCAACACGGCGACACAGAGCCAGCGACTCCTCGAACTCCTCGTCCGTCTCACCAGGAAAACCGACAATGACATCGCACGAAAGGGACGCCTGGGGCAAGTTGGCGCGAATCATACGCACCGTGTCCTCAAAGGCCTCGGCGCTATAGGGACGGCCCATGCGATGCAGGGTCGCCGTGCAGCCGGACTGCACGGGCAGGTGCAAAAACGGGGCGATACGCTGCGGGTAGCGCGCCATAACCTTAAGCAGGCGCTCGGAGATATCCATGGGCTCGACCGAGGAAATGCGCACATGCGGAATAGACGTGCGCTCCATGATGGCCTCGAGCAGCTCATCGATTTCGACGTGCTCGTCGGTCGCGCTCTTGCCATCGTAGGCACCCAGGTTCACACCGGTCAGCACCACCTCGGGCACGCCGGCCTCCTGGGCCTCGCGAACTTGCTCGAGCACGGACTCGACGGGCACGGAGCGCTCGGGGCCGCGCGCCTTCCACACAATGCAATAGGTGCAGCGATGGTTGCAGCCGTCCTGAATCTTCACGCCCAGGCGAGAGCGACCGAGCGCATCGACCACCTCACCATCGCTGCAGGCGGGAACGCTATCGGACTCAACGCCCAGCACCTCGCAGACACGATCGGCGACATCGATCTTGGACGGCTCGGCGATCACGCGATCCGAAAGCTCCAGCAGCTCCTCGGGATGCAAATTGACCACGCATCCGGTCACGAGCACATAGGGCTCGTTTGGATGGGCCAGCGCATGACGGACGGCCTTACGGGTCTTGGCCTCGGCCTCGCCCGTAACGGCACAGGTGTTAATGACGATCAGATCGGCATCCTGGGGATCCACAATAGCAAAGCCCAGACGCATAAGATCGGCAGTGATACGGTCAGACTCAACCCGGTTGACGCGGCAGCCGAGGTTGACGACGGAAATATGGGGTGCGAGCACGCGGGCTCCTTAATCGAGGATATCGTCGAGGGCACTCTTGATACGGTCGGTCACCGACTTCTTACCAGAAGCGACGTCATCGCCCATCTCATCGGCAAAAGCACGGAGCAGTTCGCGTTGCTTATTGGAAAGATTGGTGGGAACGACCACGCGCAGCTGCACGATCAGGCGGCCACGCGAACCGCCACCGCCAATGCGCGGCATGCCGTAATTATTGACGCTCACGGTGTCGCCGTACTGGGCGCCGGCGGGAACCGTCACCTTAACGACCTCGTCGGGCATAATGCCCTCGACCTCGATCTCGCAGCCGAGCGCAGCCTGTGCAATCGAGATATCGCTCACCAGGTACAGGTCGTCACCGTTGCGCTTAAAGCGCTCATGGTCGGCAACACGCACGTTGACAATCAGGTCGCCCGAGGGCTCGCCGCGAAGGCCGGCCTCGCCAAAGCCGCCCACACGCAGCTGGCGACCGGTCGAAACGCCGGCGGGAATATCGATGTCGATCTTCTCGTGCGAAGGCGTGCGGCCCTGACCGTCGCAGGTCTCACAGGGATGGTCGATAACCGTGCCCTCGCCATGGCAGTCGGGACAAGGCGAGGAAGACTGAACCTGGCCCAAGAACGAACGCTGAACCGTCGTGACGTAGCCCGTACCGTGGCAGCGGCCGCACTGCTTTTCCTGTGCGCCCTCTGCCCTACCGGTTCCATTGCAGTCCTCGCAAGGAGCAAGGCGGTCATAGCTGATCGTCTTTTTGCAGCCGAGCGCCGCCTCCTCGAGCGTCACCGAAAGCGAGATGGCCATGTCGCGTCCGCGACGACGCTCACGACGGCTGCGGGCGCCACCGCCGGCACCGCCGCCAAAGAACGACGAGAACAAGTCGTCCATGCCCATGCCACCAAAGATATCGTTGATATCGACATAGCCCGAACCACCAGGACCGTCGGCGGTGCCGTAACGGTCGTAATTAGCACGCTTCTGCTCATCGGAAAGAACGGAATAGGCCTCGTTGAGCTCCTTGAACTTGGCCTCGGCCTCGGGGTCGTCCGAAACGTCCGGATGTACGGTACGGGCCTTCTTTAGAAACGCGCGCTTAATCGTCCGCGCGTCGGCATCCCTGTCGACGCCAAGCACCTCGTAGTAATCCCTATTTTCCGACACGACCGAATCCTTCCGACTTTCATTATTGTCACAGTGCGTCCTATACCCAAGCTGGGCTGGCCGCAAACAGAGGGTTTGATGTTATTGCATTTGGTACGGCGAAAGCATGGCCCGTTGCGAGCAGCTCGCGAACCAAACTGACACGAGCGCGAACATGAAGCCGTTGGCAAAACCGTTGGCAAACTGCATCGCACCGCGCTTCCACCACAGCAGACTACGATGAAGCACACCGTCCGAAAGCACCATAAACAGGCCCATGGTAAACGGAATAAAGCACATCACGGCAATGGCCGAGAACACGCCCGAAATGGCCGACAGCACCAAAAACGGCGCCACGATGCCCATCAGGTAAAAACCGGTACGAGCTTTGCCTTCCAAGCGCTCGGCTTCAACATGGGCGCGGCCGACCAAGTCGCCGCCCGCGGCACCGTTGGTGCCAGCATGTCCCATGCCGCTAATGCGGACCTCGTCGCCATCGTGCGTGCCGGCAGGAAACTCAATCGTCTGCTCGGAGGTTGCGCGAGTACGACCTCG
>CAJMRR010000120.1 GCA_905215835.1 uncultured bacterium
CGGGATTGGTCAATCTCGGCCGACTATATTTGGCTAAAATAATCCGACGCTAACAGCAGTACTTCTTTTTCTATCTGGGCCTCTCGCGCGCCAGCGCCATGTCGAGCTCCATCATCGAGGCCAGCGCCAACTTCCTCGCAATCCTCTTTGCCGCCCTGGCGTTTCGCACCGAGAAGCTCAATACGGCCAAGGTGCTTGGCTGTGCGCTGGGCTTTGCCGGCGTCGCTCTCGTCAACCTTTCGGGCGCGGATGGCACCTTTGGCTTCAGGCTCGATGGCGAGGGCTTTATCCTAGCCTCCACCGTCGCGGGTGCCCTTTCGACCTGCCTGATTGGCATCTTCTCGCGCGAGCACGACGGCGTCTTGCTTGCCGGGTGGCAGTTCTTGGTCGGCGGCCTTGTCCTCACCGCCATCGGCTTTTTGATGGGTGGCGCGCTCTCCCCCACGGCGATTGCCCCCGCCATCGCGCTCATCATCTACATGGCGCTTATCTCCGCGGTCGCCTACTCGCTGTGGTCGCGCCTGCTTGCCGTCAACCCCGTCAGCCGCGTCTCGGTCTTTGGGTTTATGAACCCCGTCTTTGGTGTGCTGCTGAGCGCGCTGCTGCTCGGCGAAGGCGCGGGCACGAGCCCCGTTACCGTCATCGTTGCCCTGCTGTTGGTCTGCGGCGGCATCATCATCGTCAACAAACCCAAAAAAGCCTAGCGAACTCACCTTTTTAGGGAGGGCATTCGCATACTTTAGCTTAATGGAGCACACTGGTTCTCGTTGATTTCGTACCGAGTCGCGGCGGCAGACGCCCGTCTTGCCGCACCGCGCCTGGGCATTATGGCCGGTGGCCCCCACAAACGCAAAAGGGGCGCACGACCATCGCAACGGTCGTGTGCCCCTTTTCCTAGCGTATCTGAACGCGAGCTTTCTTTTTCTCGGCCTTGACGCGGTAAAGCTCCGCATCGGCAGCGCGAAGTAAGTCTTGCCAGGTATCAACACTATCGCCGACCCGCGCGTAACCGATGGACATCCGCAATGCATACGGCACCTCGGCATGCGCGAGCTCGTCGTTGATTGTCGCGCACAGATGCATGATATCCCGTTCCGCCACTGCCTTTTGGAGCACCACGAACTCATCGCCACCGTAGCGTGCGATAAAGCCACCAGACGCCGAGCAGACCTCTTTGAGCGCAGCGGATATAACCTGAAGAGCATGGTCGCCCTCCACATGTCCATAGCGATCGTTAATCTGCTTAAAGCCGTCGGCGTCCATCATGAGCAGATACACATCTTCGGCCTGATCCACATTTGAGAAGAGCGACAGGATATAGGTCTCAAAACGGTTGCGATTGTTGAGGCCAGTCAACGGGTCGGTCGAGATGAGCTGCTCCTGGCAGATAATGTAGAGCAGCAACATGCTAATCATTATGCCGACACAAAGGCCAGGCACCGAGTATACGATCTGAAAGGTACCGCCCACCAGGGCCGGAATGGCGAAAAATGCCAAGGTTCGATAGATAGCCTTCGTCTGCAGGCTCTCGACCCTGCGAGATTGCACAAACGCATGCAGGGACGTATGTATAACGTAACAGTAGCTGACAATGGGCTGGATCATATAGGCAAAGCCGCGACGATACACGCCCTGCGAATCGATATAGAACAAGGCGTGCGTCCAGTAACTGGTAAAAGCCAGCACGACCACCAGAGCCGTAGGCAACGTTACAAGCACCACCCTATAGCGCGAGGTCACAAGGCGAGAGCCCTGCATCGTCTCGGAATAGATAAACCAAATGAGACACGCGATGGCAAAGAGCGAAAACGAAACCGCGTTGGAAATCCAGTTGGCAGCAATACCCAACGTGCCGTCCGCACCATCCGAAAGCGTCCAGATCATATCGAATAATATGTACGCGGCAGAGGTGTAGCCAAGCATGCTAAACAATAGCTGCAGGGTGCTCGAGAACAAGGAGCGACGACTTCGCGCGGCAAGCCCGATAAGAACAATCATGCATAGCAGGAATATCTCAATCTTGAGTGCCTTAACCACTAGACGCCATCCCTTCAATATCCGAATGGTCAGAATCGCCCAATTCGAATCAGGGCAATAAACACCCCTTTACTCCGCAGGGGTAAAGGGAATCATAGCAAAGCGCCCGAACATCACTGCAAAACAGTTTCTGTTCGGGCGCTCGGACGGCGCGAATTGCACGCCGGAATCAATTATCGGTAACGGCCGTTACTCGCCATCGATGTCGGTCGCGACGGCCTCCTCGATGGCCTCGACACCGGCAGGCGACAGGTCCTCCTTGCCCTGGCAGAACTTCTTGTCGACCCAGCCGGTCAGAATCGGAGCCATGATTGCCGTGATGATAACGGCAGTGGCGATCTGGGCGTACGCGGTGGGCGCAAGCTCGGCGTAGCGCGGCGCGACCTCGGCGAGAGCAACCGGCGTGGTCATAGCCGTGCCGGCGATGGTGGAACAAGCCACGGCAGCCTTGCCGTTACCACCGCACAGGCGCTCGAACGCAAAGGTGATGGGACCGACGACAAACAGCGTGACAAGGCCCAGCAAGATGCCGGAAATACCGCCGGTGATAAAGCTCGACAGGCTCATGGACGCGCCAAGCTGAAATCCGATGACGGCAATCGCAGGGTTGGAACCGGGAACCAGCAGGTTCTTGATAAACGGGAACAGGTTGCCCAGAACCATGCCGATAACGAGCGGCAAAATGGAGCCGATGATAGTACCGACAGGGATGTTGGCAAGACCCGAAACACCAAGGATGATCATCGTGACGGCGGGGCCGGCCGTAAAGAACAGGATACCGACGGCGCCCTGCTCGGACTCATCGCCGAACTCGCCCATGATGCCCGTATAGAGCGCCATGTTGCAAAACGTAATGCCGCCGATGATAGACACGGAGCTCAGACCCAGGAAGTTATCGTTAAAGAAATATGCCACGCCTAGGCCGAGAGCCGCTGCGACGACCAGCTTGGGAATCAGCACGACGATGCCGGTCTTGATGGCGCCCGGCGTGGACTTGAAGCTGATGCCGGCGCCCACAAACAGCAGGATCGCGGCGACGATGGTATTGGAGCCACCGCGGCAGGCAGCCGTAAAGAAGCCGCCGATCTCAAAAACCTGCGGGCAGAAGGTGTTGAGCAAAAGACCGACGATCATCGGATAGATCATGATGTCGCCCGGGATGCGCGGGACCTTGAATTTCTTTTGCTCGTTGGTGGTTGCTTCCTGTGCCATGAAACCCCATTTCCGCTGACGGGGTACAAAAGCCCACGTCACGCTTTGCTACAGTAAAGTTTGACCATGGTACCAGAAGAAATAGACCAGCTCGGTGAAAAATCCGACAAGTTGGGATGGAACGAGATTCGGCGCCCGCGACGCCACCCCTATATAAGGCTCAAGACAATATAGAGTACGATGCCCGAGACGCAGCACCACAGCATCGATTTTGTCTTGACCGCCACGACCACGACGCCGGCGGCCGCAATCCAGGGAACCAAGGCAGGCCAGAGTCCCGCGTCGAACGCGCCGGGGCTCACCAAGTCGTTGGCGACCAGCGCGGCAAAGGCAGCGGGCGGGATATAGCCCAGGGCCTCGGTAATGCGGGGCGACAGGGTCCGCCCGCGCAAGGCGAACGCCGGCGCGATGCGAAAGAACGCGATAGCAGCCCACGACGACAGCCACAGAACCAAGAACTCGTTAACGGGCATCGCGGGCACCTCTTCCGTCAAATACAGCATCGCACGCCAACGCAATGGCAATGCCGGCCACGACGCTTGCCGGCACGGCAATATTCGTGAGGCCCAAGAACTTGCATACGGCGACGGACACCGCGCCCGAAACCGCCGCGACAACGTTGCCGCGCGACAGCCGCTGCGAAAAGAGCAGGCAGATAAAGAGCGAGGTGCAGACAAAGGCTGCAATGGCGGTGGGAACATCGACAACGGCGCCGACGATGGCGCCCATCGTACACGAAACGCCCCATGTTGCGATGAGGATCACGTTGAGCACAAAGGACTCGCGCGGGCCCCAATCCTCCCCTTCAACCAACTTGGCAAGCGAGATGCCATATGCCTCCTCGGTAAGTGTCGCGGCAACAGCCAGCGTCTGACACTTCGAGGCACCCCTCAGATGCGGCGCGATCGATGCCGAGTAAAGCGCAAAACGCGAGGAGACGGCGGCGACGCTCGCGACGATCGATGCTGCAGGCACACCCGCCAGCCACAGGTTGCAGATCATAAACTGCCCGCTGCCCGTCACAAACGTGCTGCTCAGAGCAAAGACCATCCAGGGCTCCATTCCCGTCTGCCCCATGATCATTCCGCACGGCGCGCCTATTGCAACATAGGTAAGCATCACCGGCCAGACGGTTCTAACGATTTTGAGCACCATACGCTTCTCACCCTGACAAGGTCTCCGAGCCGCATGTAGCGATACGGCAGAATCATCATCCGACAGCAACCGAGTTCACCTACAATTGCCACCGGATCGAAAGACACAACTTTTTAGGAAGTCATTATGACAGCTATCGATCGAGACCGGGCGCGCGCGGCCTTCAAAAGCTACACCGATGCCTACGACGCCACCAACCCACGCATCGCGCTCAAAATCGAGCATACGTACCACGTGGCCGAGGCATGCGATGCCGTAGCGCGCGAGCAGGGCTGGTCGTCAGAAGATATTGACCTGGCATGGCTTTGCGGCCTGCTACACGATATGGGCCGCTTTGAGCAGCTGCGACGCTGGGACACCTTTAAGGACGCCGAGAGCATGAGCCATGCGGCGCTGGGCATCGAGGTCCTCTTTGGCGAGAATCCCGCCGATGCACCCGCCACGACAAACATCCGTGACTTTATCGAAACCGGTGCGCATGACGAGCTCATCCGAGCGAGCATCGCCTATCACAGCGACTTTCGCCTGCCGGCACAACTCGACGAGCGTACACGGTGCTTCTGCGATATCGTGCGCGATGGTGACAAGATCGACATTATGCGCACCATCGCCGACAGCACCGTCGACACCATCCTCAAGGTGGACGAGAAGACGTTTCTCGGCAGCCGTTTCTCGTCGCCGACACTTGCCGTTTTTGACGAGCACCGCTGCGTCGCACGCGATGAACGCAACGAGCCCGCAGACTACCTGGTGGGACTCATCTGCTTTATGTTTGAGCTCGTCTATCCAGCGAGCCGCGCGCTGGCGCGCGAGCAGGGCGATATCTACCGCCTGCTCGACGCACCCTTTGGCATTACGCGCCCCTTTACCAATCCCGCCACGCAAGCGACCTGGGAGCGCCTAAAGGACGAGATGCGCGACTGGCTGGCGCGTGCCTAGCGCTCAAGCTGGGCCAGCAGCTCCTCGACGACCTCGACGGCGTCCCCAACAACCTTGTACTGGGCAGCACCAAAAATGGGGGCATCCGGGTCCTCGTTGATGGCGATGATGCACTCCGCCCCACCGATGCCGGCAAGATGTTGGATGGCGCCCGAAACACCGATACTCACGAGAAGCCTGGGCGAAACCGATACGCCCGTCTGGCCAATCTGGTGGCGATACTCCAGCCAACCCGCCTCCACGACGGGACGCGTGCAACCAAGCTCGGCACCCAGGGCATCGGCGAGCCTTCGCATCAGGGGCAGATTCTTCTTGGAGCCAATGCCGCGGCCCACCACGACCAAGCGCTCGGCATCGGCAATCGAAGCCTGCTGCCCCCACTCCTCGGCGGGAATCGAGATCTCGACACGGGCCTTAACGTCTTCCGCAAGCATCACCTGGGTGATCGTGCCGGAGCGGCCGTAGTCGAAGTCGTGAGCCTTAAAGATGCCGGGACGAACCGTTGCCATCTGCGGACGGTGGTTGGGGCAAATGATGGTGGCCATCAAGTTGCCGCCAAACGCCGGGCGCGTCTGCTGCAGTAGGCCCGACTCCGCATCCATCGAAAGCACGGTGCAGTCGGCCGTAAGACCCGTCTGCAAACGCACGGCAACGCCGGGTGCCAGTTCGCGACCAAAAGCGGTCGCACCATATAGGATGGCCTCGGGTTTGCGTTCGGCTACCAAATCGCAGATCAAGCGGGCGTAGACCTCCGCATCGTTTTGGCGCAGGCGCTCGTCGCGACAGGCCAGGACTTCGTCGGCGCCCGCGCAAACCAGATGCTCCAGGTCCCCAAGCGAGCCCTCGGGGCTTATGCCGACCAGTGCCACCAGACGGCAGCCGCGAGCATCGGCAAGCTCGCGCCCCTTGCCCATGAGCTCGTAGGCCACGGGAGCCACGGCATCGTGCTCGTCAGTACGCACGAAGACCCAAATGTCTCGATATGCATCAAGGTCCACCGTACCAGCGGCCT
>CAJMRR010000121.1 GCA_905215835.1 uncultured bacterium
CCCCGCCGGTAAGCTTGTAGCCCGAGGTATCCTCTGCCTGCGACATAAGGCCGGAGCACGCCATGGCCGAGACGGAAAGCAGCATCGCCAGCACACCGATGACCACCAGAACGATCTTGACGGTCTTAGACACGTACGTCTTGCGCTGCTTCTTACGAGAGCTGGAGGCAGCGCGAGCCTGCTGCTCGGGCGTCGGCGCGGCCTCGGAGTTCTTTTTCTTATTTGCCATAGTTGGCCTTTCGCATAACGAATCGAACAAACGCCATTGTGTCACAACGCAGCCCCCGCGGCACGCTTGGTGCATTGGGGACAGGTTAATCTGCACCATTTTGGTGCAAAGGGGACAGATGTGGCAGCCGGCAGTTAGGGACAGTCCCCAAGTGCCGGCAGAAAAGGAACGTCCCCAAGTGCCGACTCAGCCCCACCTTAGAAGTGGCGGCGGATGGCGTCGACCATGCCCTGGGACGTGGTCTGGCCGAGCACGTCGGCTGCGGCATCGGCGTCCATAAAGATGTTCATGAGCGCCTGCAGGGCCTCGACCTGGCCGCCCGGCTCGGCGATGCCCAGATTGATGACGATCTGCGCCGGCACCGGAGCGCCCATGCCAGCCATAGCGTTAAATGTCACGGGCGCGGCGGGCTTCACCACCGCGATATAGGGCTTGGCCACAAACCCCGGATCGGTATGCGGAATGGCAATGTTTGCCGCCGGCATGGCAAGACCCGTGGGATAGGCATCCTCGCGCGTGCGAACGGCGTCGAGCCAACCGGATGCAATGTAGCCACGTGGTGCAAGCTCGCCCTCGAGCCGCGCGAACACCTCATCCGGCGTCGCACACTCCCAATCAAAAAACACCAGCTCAGGCGTAAACAGCGCTTCGTTATCCGCCATGCGCTCACCTCTCTCATCTAGTCACCTGCGACGTTCTTAGCCATTGGGGACGTTCTTTAACGACTAGTCATTCAAGAACGTCCCCAATGACCAGTCGTTAAAGACCGTTCCCGATGACTACCCAAAACAAAAGGTGGCCACGCGCGCCTTGGCACCAATGACCACCCTGACTACTCGGCTAAATTGTACTGTGCGCCGCTAGCCGCGAGGCGCGTCAATTGCGACCTTGCCGCTCTCCAGCACGTGGACGCGACCGTCGGCGAGCATCTGCACGACCTCGGGATACAGCACGTGCTCAATCGCGTGGATGTGCTCCTCGAGCGTATCGACGTCCCAGCCCTCCTCGACAGCCAGCGCGCGCTGGGCGATGATGGGGCCGTTGTCGTAAATCTCGTTGGCAAAGTGCACGGTCACGCCGGTTACCTTGACGCCGCGAGCAAACGCATCGTCGATCGCATGGGCGCCGGTAAAGCTCGGCAGCAGCGCAGGGTGTAGGTTGACCACGCGATTGGGGAACGCCGCCAGCAGCGGCGTGTGCACCATGCGCATGTAACCGGCCATCACCACGTACTCGCAGCCGCGCTCGAGCAGCTCATGCGCGATGATCTCGTCAGCCGCGATGGGGTCGGCATAGACATCCTTGGACAGCGTGAGTGTCTGGATGTCCGCACGCTCGGCGCGCTGCAAGCCCTTGGCCGAAGGACGGCTCGACACCACAAGCTCAATCGAGGCGTTGAGCTTGCCGACGGCGATCAGGTCGATCAGCGCCTGCAGGTTGGTGCCCGAACCGCTGATGAGCACGCCGATCTTGAGCGGCTCGGCCGTATCGGTGCCGGTCGGACGGGTGTAGGGCACAAAACCCAGACCCTCGGCAGCAGCCATCTGCTCGTTAGCGCTCATCGGAGTACACGACCTTACCGGAACCCTCGACGCACTCGCCCACGCGGAACGGCTTCTCGCCCAGAGCGACCAGGGCCTCGGTCACGGCAGCCTCGTCCTCGGGGGCGACAATCAGGCACAGGCCGACGCCCATGTTGAAGGTCTTGCATGCCTCGTTGGGCGCGAGCTCGGCCTGACGCGACACGTAGGTGATGACGGGCGGAACATCCCAGCCCATCTCGGCGCCGTTGCGGGTGACCACGGCATCGACGTCGTCGGCGAGCGCGCGGTTGAGGTTCTCGGTAATACCGCCGCCGGTGATATGGGCAATGGCATGAACGTTGGCACCACCGTGGAGCAGCTCCAGAATCGGCTTCACATAAATGCGCGTGGGAGCCAGCAGGGCGTCGGCCAGCGAAGCACCGCCGAGCTCCTCGAGCGGACGGCTCAGCTCCTCGGCCTTAGCGGCGGCCTCGGGCGTGCCCGGCTTAATACCGTCGACGCCGATGACCTTGCGCACGAGCGAGTAGCCGTTGGAGTGCACGCCGGTGGAAGGCAAGCCAAGGATCACGTCGCCGGGGCGGACGTTCGCGGGGTCGAGCATCTTGGGACGGTCGACGACGCCCACGGTAAATCCGGCAAGGTCGTAGTCGGCAGGAGCCATGACGCCGGGGTGCTCGGCCATCTCGCCGCCCACGAGCGCGCAGCCCGAGAGCTTGCAGCCGTCGGCCACACCCTTGATGATCTTTGCCATGTGCTCGGCCTCGATGTGGCCGATGGCAACGTAGTCCAGGAAGAACAGCGGCTCGGCACCCGAAGCCAGAATGTCGTTGACGCACATAGCAACCAGGTCCTGGCCCACCGTCTCGTGACGGTCCATGATCTGGGCGAGCACGAGCTTGGTGCCCACGCCGTCGGTACCGCTAATCAGAATCGGGTCTTCCATATCCTTAAGCGCGGCAGCCGAGAACAGGCCACCAAAGCCACCGATGCCGCCGATGACCTCGGGACGGTTGGTGTCCTTAACCATCTGCTTAATAGCGTCAACGGCGCGGCCGCCCTCGGCGGTATCGACGCCGGCATCCTCATACGTCACATGCTTGCTGTCGCTCATCTGAGCCTTCCTCTCCCACTACCGTGGCGCCGCGCGGGCGCCAAACGGTGCTCATAGTTGCGTTCATTTCGGCGCGCGCCATAACAACGCGCGCCGTCATATCAACAAAACAGCAGGTAAAACCTACCAAAATAAACCTGTCCCTACATGGCAGGTTTTAGGCCTCGCCGTGTTCCTCTTCCCAGCTGCGATCGTCGTATTTCTCGACCACGGCGTCGTCGTCAAAGTGCAGCGGCTTGTCCAGGTTGCGGGGCTTAAAGCCCTCCATGAACTTGTCGCGGCCAAAGCTCTCGGGAATCGCCACGGGGTAGCGGCCGGTAAAGCACGCATCGCAGTAACCGCCCTTGGGCATGACCTTAAGCAGGCCCTCGACCGAAAGGAAGGCCAGCGAATCGGCGCCGATGTACTCGCAAATCTCGTCGACCGTCTTGTTGGCGCTGATAAGCTGCGACTGCACGTCGGTATCGATGCCGTAGAAGCACGGCCAGATGACCTCGGGCGAGTTGATGCGGATATGAATCTCCTTGGCGCCAGCGTTGCGCAGCATCTTGACGAGCTGCACCATGGTGGTGCCGCGCACGATGGAGTCGTCGATGACGACCAGGCGCTTGCCCTCGATGTTGTCGCGCAGCGGGTTGAGTTTCATACGCACGCCCATGGCGCGCAGCTCCTGCGTGGGCTCGATAAACGTACGGCCCACGTAACGGTTCTTGATGAGGCCCTCGCCAAAGGGAATACCGCTCTCGTGCGAATACCCCTCCGCGGGCGGCAGGCCGGAATCGGGCACGCCGATGACCAGGTCGGCCTCGACGGGCTCCTCATGTGCCAGCTGACGGCCCATGTCGTAACGGCAGGCATAGACGCTCTTGCCGTTCATAATGGAGTCGGGGCGGGCAAAGTAGACCTGCTCAAAGATGCAGTTTGCGGGCTCTTCGGCGGCAGGCACGCCCTGCTCGGATACCAGACCCTCGGCGCTGATGCGCAAGATCTCGCCGGGACGGACGTCACGGACGTACTCGGCGCCCACGATGTCGAGTGCGCAGGTCTCGGAAGCAACGACCCAGCCGCCGGCGCGGGTGACATGGGTGGTGGCGTCGACCGTCGCGGCGCCGTCCTGCGACGGCAGCTGCGAAACGGATGCGGCATCGGCCTGGTCCAGACCCTCGTCCACCAGCTTGCCCAGCACGAGCGGGCGAATGCCGTGCGGATCGCGGAATGCGTAGAGCGCCTGCTCGTTAATGAGCGTCATGGCGTAGCCGCCGCGCACGAGCTCCATGGTCTTGCGAATGCCCTCGCGCAGATGGCCTGTACGCTGGGTAAAGTAGCCGATAAGCTTGGTCGCGACCTCGGAATCCGAATTGGAGAGGAACGGCACGCCCAGCTCGATCAGCTGGCGGCGCAGCTCGTCGGTGTTGACCAGAGTGCCGTTGTGAGCAAGCGCGATAATGACGCTGTTGATGGTAGAAAGATGCGGCTGCGAGGCTTCCCAGCTCTTGGCACCGGCGGTGCCATAGCGCACGTGGCCCACGGCCAGCTGGCCGGAGAGCGTCGACAGGTCGGCGTTGGAGAACACGCGATCGAGCAGTCCCAGGTCTTTGCGAACCATAACCGTGCCGCCATCACCCACGGCGATTCCCGCCGATTCCTGGCCGCGATGCTGCAGCGCGCGCAGACCAAAGTACGTCAGTCGAGCCACATCGCGATCGGGTGCCCACACACCAAAAATGCCGCATTCCTCATGCAGCTGGTCGGAGTCCGGATCATACGTCGACATGGTCTTCACCTGTCCCGCGGCACGCTCGGCCGCGCGGATGGTTTCTTGAGACATGGCATCCCCTCAGAGCCTCGTTATTTGGCGTTACCTGCCCTATTATACGCACGGCAAGACAAGCACTCCCGCGCATGAACAGCGCTTTTTAAAAGCCCACCGAGCTTATAATCCGTTTTGCAGCCAAACATTTTATTGGGCAACCGCCTCGGGGCCGACGATCCCGCATACTTCCGTTGCGACGTGTCTCGCCCGCCGTTGGGGCTTGCATTGTTGCAATTGGGACGTTCGTCCTGTCTTTTGGCAGGTCGGCGGCGTATCCTTGTACCTACAGCAAAACGAGAAAGGTTATGTATGGATCGAAACGAACTCGACCCCAGCGTCCCCAGCGCCACGGAGGTCAAGAAGATCCCCCTCATCATTAAGGTGTACGCCGTCCTGTGCATCCTGTCCGGCGTGGGCACGCTCCCTTCGGTCGGCGCCTTTATGTGGCAGGTCATCACCGCGCTCATCAACGGCAACGCCGCCGCCAAGCTCGGCGACAACACGCTCGTCGCGGTCGGCCTTATCGTCGCCGGCATCATGCTCTCGGCTGCCAGTGCTGTCATCTTGATCATCTTTGGCCTAGACCTCATCAAGAACCAGCGTCGCAATGCCGCCCGTCTGTCCTATATCCTTATCGCGTTTACCGTCGTCGAGCTTTTGGTTGACGTGATGCTCCAGGGCATCGGGCCCTTCTTGCTGCGCCCTGCCATCCAGCTCGGCATCCTCGTCGCACTTTCGGCCACCGTCGACCCCACGCTGCGCCAGGAGCGCGAGCTGCAGCGCCGCCTGCAGGAGATGCTCGACCGCGACGCCGCCGCCGAGGGCATGCTCGGGCGCGATGAAACCGGCGAAGGCTACATCAAGCTCAACTACTTCAACCTGTTCTGGGTATTCTTTGTCTGCTGCATACTCGGCCTGGTCCTGGAGGATATCTGGCATATGACCGTCAACGATCCGGGTGTCTACCAGGACCGCGCCGGTATGCTGTTTGGCCCCTTCAGCCCCATCTACGGCTTTGGTGCCGTGCTCATGACCATGGTGCTCAACCGCTTCTATAAAAAGAACCCCATCATCATTTTCCTGGTGAGCGCCCTGCTCGGCGCCAGCTTTGAGGTGTTCGTGGGCTGGTTTATGCAGACCGCGTTTGGCGTGGTCTCGTGGAGCTACTCGCACATAACGCTGTTCGGTATGCCCGACCCGCTCGTGGTCCTCACGGGCGGACGCACCTGCACGGGCTTCGCCTGTCTGTGGGGCCTGGGCGGCCTCATCTGGATCAAGCTGCTGCTGCCGAGGCTGCTCAAGCTCATCAACATGATTCCGTGGAAGAGCCGCTACTCGGCTACCGTCATCTTCACCATCATTATGCTGGTCGATGGCGTTATGACGCTGCAGTCACTCGATTATTGGTATCAGCGCGTCAACGGCACGGAACCGGATATTCCCGTTGCGCAGTTCTACGGCAAGTACTTCGATAATGACTTTATGGAGAATCGCTTCCAGAGCATGACCATGAGCCCCAAGGATGCGACGCGCGTGTAGCGCCAACCGCGCCCAAAACGCAAAATGCCCGCCGGTATCACACGTACCGGCGGGCATTTCTATAAACGAGCCCTCT
>CAJMRR010000122.1 GCA_905215835.1 uncultured bacterium
GCTGCAGGCTGCCGCCGCGGCCGAGGGCATCTCGCCTGCGCGTACGATGCGCATCGCCGAGTCCCTCTACATGGCCGGTCTCATCAGCTACCCGCGTGTCGACAATACCGTGTACCCTGCGACGCTCGATCTGGGCGCCGTGGTGAGCGATCTGGCAAAGATCAACCCGGCGCTGGCGCCGGTGTGCAAAAAGGTGCTCGCCGGTCCCATGAAGCCCACGCGCGGCAAGGTCGAGACCACCGACCACCCGCCTATCTATCCCACGGGCGAGGGCGATCCGTCCACGCTCGACGGCGGCCAGCGCAAGCTCTACGACCTCATCGCCCGTCGCTTCCTGGCGACGCTTATGGGTCCCGCGACCATCGAGAACACCAAGCTCGAGCTCGATGTGAACGGCGAGCCGTTCGTGGCCTCGGGCGACGTGCTCGTGACCCCTGGCTTCCGCGAGGCCTATCCGTACGGCCTTAAGCGCGACGAGCAGATGCCGCCGCTGGAGCAGGGCGATACGGTCGACGTGTTCGACATTAAGCTCGAGGCCAAGCAGACCGAGCCGCCCGCGCGCTACAGCCAGGGCAAGCTCGTGCAGGAGATGGAGAAGCGCGGCCTGGGCACCAAGTCCACGCGTGCGAGCATCATCGAGCGTTTGTACGCCGTGCGCTACCTCAAAAACGATCCCGTGGAGCCGAGCCAGCTGGGCATCGCCATCATCGACGCGCTGACGCAGTTTGCCCCGCGCATCACGAGCCCCGATATGACCAGCGAGCTCGATGGCGATATGACCCGTGTTGAGCGCGGCGAGGATACCGAAGAGCATGTCGTGACGCACTCGCGCGCGCTGCTGGCCGGCGTGCTCGACGAGCTGCTCAAGCACACGCAGGAGCTGGGCGACGCCATCAGCGACGCCGTCACAGCCGATGCGCGCGTGGGCGCCTGCCCCAAGTGCGGCAAGGACCTGGTTATGAAGACGAGCGCCAAGACCCGCGGCAGCTTTATCGGCTGCATGGGCTGGCCCGACTGTGACGTGACCTATCCGGTGCCGAGCGGCGTCAAGGTAAGCCCGCTCGAGGGCGAGGCGGCCGTGTGCCCCGAGTGCGGCGCACCGCGCATTAAGTGTCAGCCGTTCCGCCAGAAGGCTTTCGAGATTTGCGTGAACCCGACGTGCCCCACCAACTACGAGCCCGACCTTAAGGTGGGCGAGTGCAAGGTGTGCGCCGAGGCAGGACGCCATGGCGACCTGATCGCGCACAAGAGCGAAAAGAGCGGCAAGCGCTTTATCCGCTGCACCAACTACGATGACTGCGGCGTGAGCTATCCGCTGCCGGCGCGCGGCAAGCTCGAGGCGACGGGCGAGACTTGCCCCGAGTGCGGCGCTCCCATCGTGGTGGTCAACACCGCGCGCGGCCCGTGGCGTATCTGCGTCAACATGGACTGCCCGACCAAGGAGAAGAAGCCCGCCCGCGGCCGCAAGACCACGACCAAGGCGAGCACGGCGAAGAAGACGACGGCGGCTAAAAAGACTGCTGCCAAGAAGACGACGGCCAAAAAGACGACTGCCAAGAAGTCGACTACCAAAAAGACCGCTGCCGACAAGTAGCCGCACGGTCGAGACATTACTAAAAAAACGAGCGAGGACCCCACGATCCTCGCTCGTTTTTTGATCGGCAGTTAGGGACGTTCCTTTTCTGCCGGCAGTTTAGGAACGTCCCTAACTGCCGGCTCGGGAACGACAAAGCGCTAGTTCACCTCGACAGGTTTGGCGCCGGGATAGCGCTCCTCAAAGTCTAGGCGGTACTTATTGTCATTGGTGCCCGCTACGTTGTCGCGTGACAGCGGCGCCACGATCTCATTCTTGTGGTCCTCGGGCTTGGCGTATTTCAGGCTGATCTCCCAGGCATCACAGATTGCGTCAATGCGGTGATCTAGGTCGTCGTACAGGGCGATGATGTCCTTCCAGGAGCTGTAGTTCTTGGAACTCGTCGGGACGTCTAGGTCCTCGACGATGTCGTAATACTGCTCGATGGTGTCCTCCGTGCGCTCGGCGACGTCGGCGAGATTTTGACGGGTGGTTCGATCCTCTTCCAGATAGCTGCCGTTGAAGTTCTGAGCGCAGCCACGGACGTAGCTATCGAGGTCTTCGAGCAGGTCGTAGTATTCGCTCAGTCGGCGGTAGAGGTTCTGCTCGGAGAGTGTTGCTTCGCCGCCATCCTCGTCGTCATCGTCATCATCGTCGTACAGGCTGTTGGGATCGCCGAGAGGCTTTAGGTCATCGTTGTCGACGTCATGGTGCAGCTTAGCTACCTCGGCAGTCGTCTGCGTGTCGGCGTTGTCGAAAGGCTTGATCACAAAGAAAACGACCAGGGCGATGATGATCGCCACCAGCACAACGATAACGGCGATAAGCGGCCCGGTGCCGCTCTTTTTGGGAGCGGGGGTCTGTGGCGAAGCGGGCGCGTATGCGGGAGCCGGCTCCTGTTGGGACGAGCCGCTCGCGACGGGTATGCGCTGCGTGGTCTCGACGGCCGCGGGGCCTGCGGCGGGGTCGGGGCGATAGGCGAGGGGGTCGTCCGCCTTGGCTTGCGGCGTATCGAGGGAACCGGTCTGCTCGAAAGCGGGCTGGCTATCGCTCGCGGCTGTTTGCTCAACGGGTGCACCGCACGAGGTGCAGAACTTGGCATTATCTGCAAGAAGCTTGCCGCACGAGGCGCAATACCGAGACATTGCCACTCCTTTCGCCACATTTCAATGCAATACGACGATTATACCCAGCACCCCAAAAAGCCGGCAGTTGGGGACGTTCCTTTTCTGCCGGCAGTTTAGGAACGTCCCTAACTGCCACCTGAGTAGCCATTGGCTAGGTGGGATTTGGGACGCGCCGAGCACTGGGGTATCATGGCTTGGTTGATATATCTGCATTTACGCGCCTTGTAGGAAGGGGCTGCGCCCATGGCTTTTGAGCCCGCTCAACATAGCTTCATTACGCTCGAGGGTGTCGATGGCGCCGGTAAATCTACGCAGGCGCGCCTGCTTGCCCGCGCGCTCGAACTCGCTGGCTACCAGGTTGTGAGCCTGCGCGAGCCGGGCGGTACCGCCATCAGCGAAAAGATCCGTGCTCTGCTGCTCGACCCCGCCAATACGGCGATGGGCGACACTTGCGAGCTGCTGCTGTATGAGGCCGCCCGTGCCCAGCTAGTGCATGAGGTTATCGCGCCCGCCCTCGCGGCCGGCAAGGTGGTCCTGTGCGACCGCTTCTACGATTCCACGACCTGCTATCAGGCGTTTGCCGACGGCCTCGATCGTCAGATGGTGCGCGATGCCAACAACCTGGCCGTCGCGGGTACGCACCCGGCGCTCACACTCGTCTACCACATCACGCCCGAGCAGGCGGCGCTGCGCATGGCAGCCCGTGGTGCGGCAGATCGCATGGAGGCTAAGGGCATGGCCTTCCAAGAGCGCGTCTACCAGGGATTTTGCGCCATTGCCGCCGAGGAACCAAACCGCGTAAAGCTCATCGACGCGACCGCGTCCATCGAGGAAGCCTTCGCGCAGACGGTCGAGCGGGTTCGCGCCTACGGCCTCGACATTTCCCAGGACGCCGTCACCGCTGCGCTTGCCCAGGAGGCCGAGTAACATGGCCCCCGCTCAGGCAAGCCTGCTGGCCAAGCTCGACACCCAACAGCGCGTGCGCGACTTTTTGACCAACGCCGTCGCCAGCGGCCGCGCATCGCACGCCTACCTGTTTTTGGGCGCTCCCGGCGCCGGCAAGCTCGATGCCGCATGGGCGCTCGCCCAAGCCTTCCTGTGCGAGCAGGACGGCTGCGGCGCATGCGACAGCTGCGTACGCGTTGCTCGGCATACGCATCCCGACGTGCACTATTACACGCCCGAGAGCGCCACGGGCTACCTCATTGCCCAGACCCGTGAGCTGCTCGATGACGTGTCACTGGCGCCCATCCGTGCCAAGGCCAAGGTCTACATCATCGACCGTGCCGAGCAGCTGCGTGCTAACACCGCCAACGCACTGCTCAAAACACTCGAGGAGCCGCCCGAGGGCGTCATGTTCATCTTGCTGGGCACCTCGGCAGACGTGATGCTGCCCACCATCGTGAGCCGCTGTCAGTGCGTGCCGTTTCGGCTGGTGTCGCCCGCCGCGGCCGCGCAGGCCGTGAGTCGCGCGACGGGCCAGGATCTCGCACGCTGTCGCATGGCGGTCGCCGTGGCGGGGAGCCCCACGCGCGGCATCGAGTTCCTTAAGAGTGCCGAGCGCCAGGACGCCCGCCGTCAGATGGTCCGTGCCATCGACTCACTCATTGCCGCCGACGAGGCCGACGTGCTCAGCCGCGCCAAGTCGCTCATCGTCGCCGTTAAGGCTCCGCTCGCCGAGGTCAAGTCCACGCAGGAAAAGGTGCTCGAGCAAAACGCCGATTACCTGTCGCGTGGAGCATTGAAGCAGCTTGAGGACCGCAACAAGCGCGAACTCAACGCGCGCGAGCGTTCGGGTATCATGGAAGCGCTGGCGAGCGCGCGGACGCTCATGCGCGACGTGCTGCTGACGCTTCAGGACGAGGCAGCCGACGTGGTGAACGAAGACGCGTGCGACACGATCGGGCGGCTTGCCGCCGCGACCAATGTTGCGGGTGCCACACGGGCGCTCGAGGCAGTCGCGACCGCCGAGCGCAACATCGCCAGAAACGTTACTCCCCAGCTGGCCATCGAGGTCATGCTGTTCGATATCAGGAAGGCACTGAAATGCCGTTAGTCGTACCCGTTAAGTTTACCTACGCCTCGCGCGACCTGTGGTTCGATCCGCAGGATCTGGATATCCTCGAGGCCGATTATGCCATTTGCTCCACTGAGCGCGGAACCGAGATCGGCCTGGTCACGGCCGATCCCTTCGAGGTGCCGCAAGATGAGATCGGTCAGCCGCTCAAGCCCGTGCTGCGCGTGGCGAGCGACATCGACCTGCAGCTTGCCGATGACCTGGCCATCCAGGGCGACGAGGCCATGGTCGACTTCCGCCGCCTGGTCAAGGATCTCGACCTCGAGATGAAGCCGGTGGGCGTCGAGTACCTGTTTGGCGGCGAGAAGGCCGTGTTCTACTTTGCAGCCGAGGAGCGCGTCGATTTTCGCCAGCTCGTCAAGGACCTGTCCTCGACGCTGCATATTCGCGTCGACATGCGCCAGATCGGCGTGCGCGACGAGACCCGCCTGGTGGGCGGCTATGCCCAGTGCGGCCAAGAGCTCTGTTGCACGCGCTTTGGCGGACAGTTTGAGCCCGTCTCGATCCGTATGGCAAAAGAGCAGGACCTACCGCTCAACTCGTCCAAGATCAGCGGCGTTTGCGGCCGCCTGATGTGCTGCTTGCGCTATGAGTTCGAGGCGTACAAGGACTTTAAGAGCCGTGCGCCCAAAAAGAAGACGCTCATCGATACGCCGCTCGGCAAGGCGCGTATCCAGGAATATGACACGCCGCGTGAGCAGCTGGTGCTGCGCCTGGAGAACGGCAAGGTCTTTAAGGTCAACCTAGCCGATATGACGTGCTCGGAGAGCTGCAAAAAGAAGGCTGCCGAGCAGGGCTGCAACTGCCGCCCCGACTGCGTGACGCGTGACGTGCTCGAGCGCATCGAGTCGCCCGAGATGCGCCTGGCGCTCATGGAGCTCGATCGCGAGAATGGCGTCGATGTGGGCGATGGCCTGTCGAGCGCCGACCGTCTTGCCGGCACGTCGATGCCCAAGCGCCGTCGTCGCGATGCCGATTCCGATGCCCGCGCTGCTCAGGGTCAGGGCGAGGGCCGTGGCCGCGGAAAGGGCCGCGGCAAGGCCGAGGCGCCCGAGGCCGAGGAGGCCGCCGGTGGCCGTCGCCGCCGCAAGCGTGCGGGCTCGGGCGATGCTACCGAGGCTGCAGCCGCGGGCAAGAACGCCTCTCGCGAGCGCGAGGTTCAGCAGCCCCAGCAGCAGAATCGCGGCGGTGGCATGAACCCCACACGTCGTCGCCGCCGTCATCTGTCGAGCGAGGAGCGCGAGGACGCCTTTCGCGCCGCAGCTGCTCGCGAGGCTGGTGCCGCTTCCAAGGGCCCCTCGGCTTCCGATGCGCCTGCCGACAAGGGCGGCAAGTCACGTGGCGAGGAGGAGCGCGCGCCGCGTCCGCGCCGTCGCCATTCCTCGGGCACGCAGCAGAAGCCTTCAGTGCCCTCTGTGGCCGATCAGGTCTCGGATGGCGAGGTCAAGGTCACGCGCCGTCGTCCCGGAGATGGCGGGGGAGCGGCTGCCAAGGCTTCGCGTGGCGCCGCTCGCGACGAG
>CAJMRR010000123.1 GCA_905215835.1 uncultured bacterium
CCGCCGTCGCGGCTGTCCAGATCCCACGCCTCGCCGGAGCCCACGTAGGCATGCAGCAGGTAGGGGCGATACTGCGTCAGAACGCCCACCGTGTCGATGCCCGAGTTGGAGCAGTTGGAGAGCGAGAAGTCGATGATGCGGAACTTACCACCAAAGCTAACCGCCGGCTTGGCGATCTTTTGGGTGAGTGCCCCCAATCGGCTGCCCTGTCCTCCTGCGAGGAGCATCGCGATGCATTCTTTCTTACTCATCGATTTCTCCTTCTGTCATCGATGTTCCTAAACCCATTAGCGACGGACGCGACGCTCGGTCGCGCCCGTCGAGTAATGCCGTGCTGGCATAGGGGAGCTCGCGGCCTTTAAGCGTGCCAGATCTCGTCGCGGTACTCGCGAATGGTGCGGTCGCTCGAGAACCAGCCGCTCGAGGCGGTGTTCAGCAGCGCCTTGCGGTTCCAGGTCTCCTGGTCGCCGTAGCTGCCGGTGAGCTTTTCCCATGCATCCACGTAGCTGCGAAAGTCGGCCATGACCAGGTCGGGGTCGTTGTTGTTCATGAGCTCGTTGTAGATGCTCTCGAAGTTGCCCGAAAGACCCGCAAACGTGTTGTCCTTGAGCTCGTCCATCACGCGACCCAGACGCTCGCGATCGTTGTTGAGCGTATCCCATGCGAAGTAGCTGTTGGATGCCCAGAGCTGCTCGACCTCGGGGGCGGTCAGGCCAAAGATGGCCTCGTTCTCGCGGCCGGCCAGGTCGGCGATCTCGATGTTGGCGCCGTCGAGGGTGCCCAGCGTAATGGCGCCGTTCATCATGAGCTTCATGTTGGACGTGCCCGAGGCCTCCTTGCCGGCCGTGGAGATCTGCTCCGAGATCTCGGCGGCAGGGTAGATGAGCTGGGCGTTGCTCACGCGGAAGTTGGGGATAAAGCAGACCTTCATGACCTCGTTCACGCGGGCGTCGTTGTTGATGACGTCGGCCACGGAGTTAATGAGGCGGATGGTCTCCTTGGCAAAGGTGTAGCTCGAGGCAGCCTTGCCGCTAAAGATGAAGGTCGTCGGCGTCACGTGGAAGTTGGGATCGGCGATGCGACGGTTGTAGATGTCCATTACCTTCATGATGTTCATGAGCTGGCGCTTATAGGCATGGAAGCGCTTCACCTGAACGTCGAAGACGGTGTTGGGGTCGATGACCAGACCGGTCTCGGCCTTAACGTAGGCGGCCAGACGCTCCTTGTTGGCGCGCTTGGAGGCTCCCACGGCCTTCAGGAACTCGGTGTCGTTCTGGAACTCTTTAAGCTTTTCGAGCTCAAAGGCGTCCTTAAGCCAGCCATCGCCAATGGCCTCGGTCACGAGCTTGGCATAGGTGGGGTTGGCCTCGGCAAAGAAGCGACGGTGCGAGATGCCGTTGGTCTTGTTGTTGAACTTCTCCGGCGTCAGGGCATAGAAGTCCTTGAGCACGATGTTCTTGATGATGTCGGAGTGGATCTTTGCCACACCGTTGACGCTGTGGCTGCAGATCACGGACAGGTTGGCCATGCGAATCTCGCCGTCCCACAGGATAGCGGTCTGGCGCAGACGCTCCTGCCAGCCCTCCTGCGTGGTGTCGAACGACTCGTGCCAACGACGGCTGATCTCGTCGATGATCTGGTACACGCGGGGGAGGAGCTTGGAGAACGTGCCGATGGGCCACTTCTCCAGAGCCTCGGGCAGGATGGTGTGGTTGGTGTAGCTCACGACCTGCGTCACGATGTTCCAGGCGTCGTCCCACTCGAGCTTCTTCTCGTCGATGAGGATGCGCATGAGCTCGGGGCCGCACATGGCGGGGTGGGTATCGTTGGTATGGATGGCCACAAACTGCGGCAGCAGCTCCCAGTTCTCGCCGTGCTCCTTCTCAAAGGTGTCGAGCAGACTGTAGATGCCGGCCGAAACAAACAAGTACTCCTGCTTCAGGCGCAGCAGACGGCCGTGTTCGCCGGCGTCGTTGGGGTAGAGGATGGCGCTGATGGCCTCGGCCTCGGCGCGCTCGGCATCGGCCAGGGCGTAGTCGCCGCGGTTGAAGGCCTCAAGGTCAAAGTGCTCCTCGACCGGCTCGGCGGCCCAGACGCGCAGCTTGTTGACGGTCTCGCCGGCATAGCCTACCACGGGGATGTCATAGGGGACGGCCAGGATATCCTGCGTGTCCACCGTGCGGTAGAACGTGCGGCCGTTCTCCTCAAAGCCCTCAACATGGCCACCAAACTTAATGGTCACGGCCTTGTCCTGACGACGGACCTCCCAGGGATAGCCGTGGGTAAGCCACTCGTCGGTGGCCTCGACCTGGCTGCCGTTGACGATCTCCTGCTTAAACAGGCCGTAACGGTAGCGCATGCCGTTGCCGTAGCCGGCAATGCCCTCGGCTGCCATGGAATCCAGGAAGCATGCGGCCAGACGGCCCAGGCCACCGTTGCCCAGAGCCGGATCTGGCTCCTGGTTCTCGATCACGGACAGGTCAAAGCCCATGTCGTCGAGCGCCTCGGCGACCATGTCGCGCACGCCAAAGTTGAGCAGGTAGTTGTCGAGCAGGCGGCCGATCAAAAACTCGATCGAGAAGTAGTACACGCGCTTCTTGCCCTCGGCGGCAACACGGGCGTCGCTGGTGGTGGCAACGGTGCGTGCCTTCTCGGCCACGAGCTTTGCCAGGGCGTTGAAGCGGTCCAGGTCGCTGGCGGCCTCGACGCTCTTGCCGCTGATGCTCATGACGGCTTCGCGATAGAGTTCGGTAAACTCCTGCTTGTTGTCGAAGATCTTATTCATACGTTCCTTTCCCCGGGGATGTTTCTCCCGGAACGGCTATGACTTGTATCCTACGCCCCTGCGGGGCGGGTAATTACAGCTGTAACGGCTTTGTTACGCTTTCTTGGCAGACGACTTAACAGAAGCAGACTTGGCCTTGGTAGCGGCCTTTTTGGTGGCTGCCTTCTTGGCCGTGGTCTTGGAAGCGGGCTTGGTGGCAGACTTGGTGGCAGACTTGGCAGCCTTCACCTTAGCCGGAGCCTTCTTAGCAGCTGCAGTCTTGGGCTTTACCGAGGACGTACGCTTGCGCGTAGCCTTCTTGGGTTCCTCGACCACGGGCGGCTTATAGCTGCTGGGACCACGGCGCTTAAGCACCACGCCAGCCAGTCCGGGCACCTTAATCTCGATGGAGTCCATCTGCCCGTTCCAGGGATAGGGCTCGCTCGAGCAAGTGTAGGGTTCCTCGCCCGCGTATCCGCTGCCACCGAACTCGGGACGGTCGGAGTCAAAGATGACCTCCCAGTCGCCCTCGCGCGGCACGCCCACGCGGAAGCTCTCGTAGCTCGCCGGGTCAAAGTTGATCAGGATCACCAAATCGTCATCGACGTCCTCGCCCTGACGCACAAAGCTCACGATGGACTGCTTGGAGTTGTCCGCGTCGATCCAGGTAAAGCCGTCGTCGGTGTAGCCGCGCTCGTACAGGGCAGGCTCGGCGGTGTACAGGTGGTTGAGCGCCTTGATAAACGCCTGATGATGACGGTGGGTCTCGTACTGCTCGGTCAGGAACCACTGAATGGACTCGTAGTAGCGCCACTCAATAAACTGCCCGATCTCGTTGCCCATAAAGTTGAGCTTGGCACCGGGGTGCGTCATCTGGTAGAAGGCCAGTGTGCGCAGGCCGGCAAACTGGCGCCACCAGTCGCCCGGCATGCGGCCGATCAGCGAGCACTTGCCGTGCACGACCTCGTCGTGGCTCAGCGGGCAGATAAAGTTCTCGGTAAAGGCGTACATAATGGAGAACGTGAGCAGCCCGTGGTTGCC
Source organism: uncultured bacterium (assembly GCA_905215835.1). GTDB lineage: Bacteria > Actinomycetota > Coriobacteriia > Coriobacteriales > Coriobacteriaceae > Collinsella. The sequence continues at coordinate 3,806 of CAJMRR010000123.1, forward strand.
GGGGCGCCACGGAAAATCGGTCTGCATGTAGTGCAGGGTGTCGTTCATCCAGCCCATGTCCCACTTGTAGTGGAAGCCCAGGCCGCCGTCCTGCGGCGGATAGGTCACGAGCGGCCACGCGGTGGACTCCTCGGCCATCATCATCACGTCGGGGTAGTGCACCTCAACAGCGCAGTTGACCTGACGGATAAACGCGCTGGCGTCCAGGTCCTCCTCGGTACCGTACTTGTTGAACTTCTTTTGGCTGGGATCGTCGATGCCAAAGTTGAGGTACAGCATGCTGGACACGCCGTCCATGCGAATGCCATCCACGTGGAAGTTCTCGAGCCAGTACAGCACGTTGGAGACCAGGAAGGAGCGGACCTCGCTGCGGGCGAAGTCAAATTTATGCGTGCCCCAGTTGGGGTGAATCTCGTGCTCAAACAGCATGTGGCCGTTAAAAGTGGCAAGGCCGTGGGAGTCGGCGCAAAAACCGCCGGGTACCCAGTCCATGATCACGCCGATGCCCGCCTCGTGGCACGCATCGATAAAGTGCATAAGCTGCTGCGGGTTGCCGTAACGCGACGTGGCGGCGTAATAGCCGGTCGTCTGGTAGCCCCAGGAGCCGTCGAAGGGATGCTCCATGAGCGGCATGACCTCAATGTGCGTATAGCCCATGTCGCGCACGTAGTCCACGAGCTCCACCGACAGATCGTCGTAGGTGTAGAACTCGCCGCGCTGCGCGGGGAAGGGATCCATGGGGCCGGGGTAGTTGCCGTACTCGTCCGGCTCGCCCTGCGGTGCGTCGCCATGGCGCTTCCACGAGCCAATATGCACCTCGTAGATGTTAAGCGGTTGCGACATGTGGTTATGGCCGGCACGGCGCTTGAGCCATGCGGCGTCGTTCCACTGGTAGCCGTCGAGGGTCCACAGCACGCTGGCGGTACCCGGGGGGCATTCGGCCTTAAAGGCGTACGGATCGGCCTTGTAGAGCTTATCGCCCTCGTTGGTCTCTATGAGATACTTATAGAGCTGGCCCTGCTCGGCGCCAGGAATAAAGCCTTCCCATATAGCGCTCGTATGCATGGGCACCAGCGGGTTGGCTTGCTCGTCCCAGTCGTTAAATTCACCAATGACATGGACGCTCTTAACGTCGGGCGCCCAAACGCAAAAACGCCAGCCGCGCGTACGGTTCTGCGTGTCGGGGTGCGCGCCCATCTTTTCCCAGCTGCGCTCCCACGTACCGATGCCAAACAGATAGACATCGTCTTTGGTGAGCTCCGGCGCGTGCGGGGCGGCTTTACGGTTAGCAGGCTTTTTGGTTGCTGGCTTTAGCTTTGTATCGCTCACGTTTGATCCCATCATGACGCGGCAGCGTGTTGCCTTGGTGACTAGATGCGAAAGGTCCAAGGCTGCACGAATCGAAGGGACGGCGATAGTTCTATGATTCGTTCCACCTCGCGTGCTCGGTGGAACTTTCGGCAAAAACTACGATAACACCTGTTCGTTACTTATATGATAGGAAGTGTTTTTGCGGTGGCGTTTAATCGGTAAGCGCCATGTTTATACCACTGGCAGAATTGCGATGGTAAAACTCTTGACAGTTTTACCAATTAGGGTTTCTAGATAGTTAGGTTGACGTTTGGTAAAACGTTTTTAGCAGGTTGTTTACCCTTTGACATCGAAAGGCTCGTTTATGGACCACATCGCTGCCCCGAGTGTTGCTTTTATTTTCGATTGCGACGGCACACTGGTTAATAGCACCCCCGTTTGGGCCTATGCCCAGCCCGAGTTATTACACCGCCACGGAGTTGACGTGACGGTCGACGATTTTGCCCAGTTTGAGCATTTGTCGCTCGAGGACGAGTGCCAGGCCTATCACGACACCTGGGGTATTGGCTCAAATGGCGAGGAGCTCTACCGCGAGTTGAGCGACATCCTGATCGATGGCTACTCCAAGGTGCCGCCGCGCGAGGGCCTGATTGCATTTTTGAAGCAGGCGCAGGAGGCCGGTATTGCCATGTGCGTGGCCACGTCCACGCCGGCCGAGCTGGTGCAGTCCGCCCTTGCTGGCGCCGGGCTCGATGCCTACATGGAGTTTATTACCACGACGGGCGAGGCAGGTCGCTCCAAGCAGTTCCCCGATGTGTACGAGCTGGCGCTGCGCCGTCTGGAGGAGCGCCACGGGCACAAGTTTGAGCGCGCGTGGGTGTTTGAGGACGCCGTCTTTGGCCTTAAGAGCTCTGGCTCCGCAGGCTTTAAGCGCGTGGGCATCTATGACCCGCACGGCCGCATGGAGCGCGACGAGGTTCGCGACAACTGCGACATCTTTATCGATAGCTATGAGGACCTGGATCTGGCCCGCGTGCTTGCGTTTGAGGGATAGGCGAGGGCTGTGGCTTGCAAGGTATTGGTGGTCTGCGGCTCGCCCGTGGTAGCGAGTGCGGATCTGCTGCGTCGGCTGGGGGGGG
>CAJMRR010000124.1 GCA_905215835.1 uncultured bacterium
CCCCCGCCGCTTTATGCCGATGCGTAACGAGCGCTAGCGCTCCATGTTGGGAACGATGCTGCCCTCCGTTACTGCGCGCACGGCCAAGCGCATGATGTTGTCGTAGCCGGTCTTGTTGAGAATCTCCGAGATGCGGCGTTTGATGGTGCCCTCGCTCATAAACAGCTCGGCCGCGATCTCGCGACGACTTTTGCCCTCGCAGGCAAGGCGCAAAATCGACAGCTCAACATCGTCGAGGGCCGCCGTGCCCGAGAAGATGCTCTCGGGCGGCTTGGGAAACGTGCAGTAACCCGCCAGCGTGGAGCGCATCACGGCGAATAGCTCGTCGATACCGACGTTCTTGTACACAAAGCTGTCGACGCCCGCCTCGCGCGCCTGGTCCACAAAGGTGATTTCGGGCATACCCGTCATGATAATGACGCGGCACTCGGGCAGTTGTTCTTTGATGCGCGCCGCCGCCACGATGCCGTTGGAATCATGCTCGGTACATACGTCCATCAGTATCATGTCCGGGCGCTCCTTGAGCGCGACACCCAAGGCCTCGGAAGCATCGGCAATGGCGGAAACAACGGTCATATCGGGCTGGTCGCCAACGGAGCGCGCCAGGCTCTCGCGCAGGATGGCCTGGTCTTCGACTATAAGGACGCGGATCATGAACTTCTCCTTTGGACCGTGGCGTTGGAGGCGAGCGGGATGGACACCGTAAGCGTGAAGGGCGGGGCGGTGTGGACTTCCAAGCTGCCGCCCAGATTCTGTGCGACATGCCTCATACCTGGGATACCCGTTCCCTCGCGATACGATACGGGTGCAGGCGCGCCGTCGTTAGAAACGGTCATCCGCGCAACAGCACCGTCTTCCGACGTCTCCTGCCACAGACGCACGTGGACCCGATGCGCCTGTGCATGCTTGGTGGCATTGGTCGAGGCCTCGCGGATAATCTGCAAAAAAGCGGCGGCGATACGCGCGTCCTCAGGCAGCGCGCCCTCAACATCGATCTGCACACTCACCAGGCCAAAAGCATGGACGATATCACCCAGCTGCTCTGCAGGCTCGCTGGCACCGCCACTGCGCAAATCGGCGGCGATTGAGCGCAGCAACGGGTCAATCTGCTCGAGCGACTCATCGTCCAGACGTCCCTCCTCCAAATAGCGATGAAGAATGGACAGGCGCTGCCCGATCACGTCGTGCACGCGAGCGCGCATACGCAGATAGGCCGCATTGTCAGCAACTTTTTTGACTTCTTCGATCTGGGCTTGGAGCTCTTGGCCCGCAAGCTCAAGCAGGTGGTTGGCTTGCGCTAGGCGATCATGGGCATGCGCATACTCTGTTACATCCAGACCGATAATGCGCTCGAAGAGGCGGCCCGAAACCATAACGTCATCGTGCACGAACAAGCGAATCTCGGCGGGAGAAACCTCGACCACAACGCGCGCCTCACCAAAGCGGTCCAGATTAATCCGCACACGGTTCCTGCTGCTTTCGGGCATTTGCATGCTGAGTTTGCGCAGGTCATTCCATGTACCGCTCATATCGCCTAGGTCGGTGGGCATATGAAGCTCCACCAGGTTTTTGCGCATGCAGCGGTTCATGAGCAGCGGACGGCCCCTCGGGTCCAGATACAGGATGCCCACGGGAATCACGTTGATGGTTTCGATCGTCGAGAACGCGGTGATATCCTCCTGGCGGTTACGGACGTCCATCAAGAGCGCCGCGATGGAACGGAACAGGAAGAACGCTCCCTCTGCGATAAGGACAACGGTCCACGCCGAGCCCATGGCAAAAACCACCGGCGGCGTAACGGCGACAACAAGCAGCAGCTCGACCAGCATGACGGGGCGACGATAACGCACCATAAGTACCACGCCATAGGCAAAGATCGCGGCATTGAGCCACAGCACTCCGCCCATTGCCCTGGCGCAAACGTCAAGCGGCGCCACCAGATACGAGCCAGACGACGCGAACAAGATGAGCGCCGAAATCATCAGGTGAAGCACAAGGCTCGCCTCGTAGGCACAAATCACCTTACGGTTATAGGACGAGCGGCGCGATGCGATGAGCGGGACGTGAATCGTCTGCAGACACGCAGCCAGGGCAAAGACAACATCGAGCGCAACGATTTGGGGAAGGATGAGCGAAATCTGCATCGTCACTCACCCGCCCGCGGCATCAAGACGATCATGCGCAGCTGGCCGGGCTCGCCCTCAAGGCGGTATGCCACGTTGCGCCCTTGCAGAGCGCTTTCGAGCTCTTGCGCGGCAGGTGTCTGCGAAAGATCTGCATCATCGTTGGAAAAAAGCGCGGCACGCAGCTCGACACTGCATCGGTCATGATCGCCCAAGTGATACATAAGCGCCGGATGGTCGGTGGTGTAGGCAAAAAACGCAAAGTCATACACGCAGTCGTACAGGGCGCTTACCGTACTGGCGTGCATCGGGCGCCGTATGGCGATAATCGAGGCGCAATCGATATCGATGGTGCGCAGGTCGCTTGCGAGCTCGTTGACAATGAGCTGAATGCGGTCGCGATCAAAACCGCTCTCCCCGTGCTGTGCCAACGTGAGCGACCCCTTGCGCTTGCAATAGGCGACGAGCATCTTGGCGCGCTGCAGCATGCGGTAACGCTCGTGCGAAGACGCTTCATCGGTCAACGGCGGCAGCGAGCTCAGCAGGTCGTACATCCCTTCGAGCGCGCGGGCAAGCGCCTGGTCCACGTCTTGGACCAGCAAGGTCTCGGCCTCTTGATCTGCCAAGTGCGTCTTGAGGTCGTAGTCGGCGGCGAGCAGCTCGTTTTGACGCTGCAGCTCCATGCGACGATGCGCCAGTTCACGGTTAAGCTCGTTGAGATCCGACACGTCTTGGGCAAGCAGGGCCGATCCGCCCAGCAGTGGAAAGGCACGGTACATCACATCGGGATCGGACGCCACGGCAAAGGCATGGGCGTGGCCGTGCTCCTGGGTCCGCAACTCCTCGCGCACGCCTACCGGCATTGGCTTTGACGCCGGCGTGGCATAGACTTCCTGCAGGTCGCGCGTTAGAACTTTGAGGTCAAGCGGCAAGGTGTCGAAAATGCCGGCGATATCGTGATATGACGGAATGACACCGCAATCGAGACAGATTTCCATCGCCACCACGCACAGAACGCAATAGATGAGCGAGAAGTTGAGTCTCCATGCCCAGGGCACGCGCAACGCATATGAGATGGCAAAGAACGCGCCGCCCAGCAGCACGAGCGCCGCCGTGCCCGAGAAACGTTGGATGCGAAAGGACGAGGACCGGCCCACCAGGATAAAAAAGGCCACAAAGTTAAAGGCCGTCCACACGAGGACGGCAAAATAACCCCAGCCGTACGTGTAATCGTTGCTCCAGGTGTCGCTTGTACGGTCAAAGTGGAAGACCTGCTGGTGAAAATCGTTGGTGAGCACAAATCCGATAAGCAGGATGGCCACAATCCACAGCGCAGCACAGTAGCGGCGACCCAGGCGGTGTTGCTCCAGACCCGCAAGGCGCAAACCACACAACTGGTAGAGCAGCGGAATGAGCGTCATGGGCACGTAGTACAGGTACCACAGCACGGTGGCATAGAACGGCGTGAACGACTTGTACTTGAGAATGACTTCGATCATCCACAGGGCGCAGATGGTGGCGATGGCAACAAGGCGGCGGCGCAACACATAGTCCAAACAGCGCAGATAGACCGATACGCCCCAAATTGAAAATACAATTGCGGCGACAAGCAGCGGGAGAGAGCTCGAATGGACGAGCGCATCCACGACCTCTTCGGACACCTCGCTATAGGCGGGCACGGCGTTAGAAAGTTTGGGGTCGAAGGCGAACAGCGCCGGCAAGACTGCCAAAAGCACGAGGAACAGCGCGGTGATGGCACCGGCGATAGCAAAGACGCGGTGACGGTACACCTGATGCGTTATGCCAACAAGGAATCGCGGCATGGCGAAGAGCCTGCCGCCCCTGGGATCCGCAACCGGCGCGGTCCGGGCGGCCGCGTGGCCGATATGTCGCTCGCGGGTACCCATAGTGCTTTTAGTGTACCGACAGATGGGTCGAAAAAGCGGGCCGCATGTCCCAAAATCCGCAGACGGCAAGGCGTCCGGCAGCCTCCCCCGTCTGGCACTTCCCGATATCCGCCCGCCCCAAACCACCGCAAAGGAGACAGGCACCTTTGTGGTGGTTTGGGGCGATGCGCTAGTCCACGGTGATGTCGAGATTTTTGCCGATGAGGCCTACGTAGCCGCCTTCGGCTGCCTTGGGGCTGTCAGCATGGCAGAGGACCCACTTGTCGGCCTTCCAGTAGCAGTAGCTGTCGCCGGCCGAGGGCATGTCGGCCGCGACCTCGGGGCGCGGGCCGTTGGTGCCGGCGGGCAGCGCCACCATCACCTGGAAGCCACCGTCGTCGACCATGCACGGCGTGTAGTGGAGCGTGGTGTTGAAGACTTCGACGACCGTACCCGCCGGCACGCGGAACGCCTTGACGCACGCGGTGTCGAGCTTGCCGTCCTCGATCTCCCAGCGATGCGCCACGAGCAGGATAAAGTCGCGCGCGCCCAGGTTGAACTCGCTCGTGCGGTGGTACTCCAGGCAGTTGAGACGCGTGTTGTGGCCGTTGCACCAGCCCAGCTGGAACGGACGGCCACCAAACATGAGAAAGCCAAGCTTGTCGGCATCCTTGACGTCCTCGAGCTCCGGCGCGCTTGCTACGTACTTGCTGCCCTCGGGAATGGGCGTGGCAGAGAGCGCCTCGAGCACGGGCGACGTGAGCTCGGACGAAACGTTATCCCAAACGTTGCCATAGGATTTGAACTCGGGATCGTTGACAGAGTAGATATGCATGTTCACTCCTGTTCGTAAATGTGACTATACGAACATTCTAGAACAAACATGAGCGATTTTGAACGCTCGCCCCGACCAATCAACAAAAAGGCGCCCCCGCATAAGCGAAGGCGCCCAATGCGCGCGTTTTGGACGATAAAGCCCTTATGCCTGCTGATAGTGCAGGTGCTTCTCGTCGATATCGGCCAGGTCGCGGTCGAGGTAGCGGCGCGCGAGCCAGTTAGCCATGGGAAGGTTCTGGTCCAGGTAGTTGCCGCACTCCTCGGGAGCGGCACCGGGGACATCGCCCTCAAAGTCGGCGACAAACTCGAACAGCTCACGCACGAGCGGCAGGATCTCCTCGCTCGTCACCTCGCCAAATACGACGAGGTAAAAGCCCGTGCGGCAGCCCATGGGGCCAAAGTAGACAATGCGGCCCGACCACTCGGCATGATTGCGAAGGAACGTCGCGCCCAGGTGCTCGATGGTGTGGCACTCGGCCGTGTTCATGACCGGCTCCTTGTTGGGCGTGGTCAGGCGCAGGTCAAAGGTGGTGACGGCGGCCCCGGTCGCCGGATCGCGGTCGATGCGGCTCACATACACGCCGGGCTCAAGCAACAGATGGTCAACGGAAAAGCTCGCAATGCGCTCCATGGCAGATCCTCTCGGTAGTCAATTTGGGACGGGCTCTTTTAGCTGGTTCGAATGGTCGCACCAATCATAACAGTCAAAAAAGCCCCGTCCCAAAAAGACAACTTAGCCCAGGACGCGGGCCATACGCGTCTTGAACTCGGACAGGAAGCGCGGAGCATCCACGGTCAGTGCCACAAGCGTGCTCTTGTCCGGATCGGACAGGCGGCGCTCATCGCAGATGGTGCGACCGCGGTACTCGCCCAGCAGATCAACACGCAGGTTGCAGCCGAGCGCACCTACGAGCGTGGGGTCGATCGCCACGGCAACGGCCAGCGGATCGTGCAGCGCACAACCACCCAGGTAGGGTGCGTTCATCTCGTACGAGCCAATGTAGTGCTCGACCATGCTCGCAAATGCGCAGCCCGCCATGGTGCCCGAGCCCGTCCAGCCGGCAATGTCGCGGCGCGTGAGCACCACGCGATGCGTCACGTCCAGACCCACCATGGTGAGCTTACGGCCCGAACGCAGCACCGCGTCGGCTGCCTCGGGGTCGCTCGCCATATTGGCCTCGGCGCCCGCGCTCACGTTGCCGGGCACGGTAAGGGCGCCGCCCATCACGACCACGCGGCCGATGGACATCATCGCCGCCGCATCGCGCTCCAGGGCGAGCGCCAGGTTGGAGAGCGGGCCAGTCGCTACGTAGACCAGATCGGGACCATAGGTGCGCGCGGCATCGATCAGATAATCGACCGCAGCGTTGCCGTCGGCCGAGGTCGCCCCCACCGGCTC
>CAJMRR010000125.1 GCA_905215835.1 uncultured bacterium
GCTGCTCGCTCTTGCTTATGGATCACCTGTTTGAGCTGGGGCACGAGCAGATTCGCTATATTGGCGGCCCGTCGTTCTCGGTCGACGAGCAATTTCGTCGTGCCGGTTGGCAGGATGCACTCGAGCGTAAACACATCGAGCCGGCAGAGCCGCTCGAGGGCGACTGGTCTGCCAACAGCGGTTACGAGGCTGGCAGGTACCTGGCCGAGCACGATCGCACCATGACGGCGATTTACGCGGCAAACGACCAGATGGCAAATGGCGCGATTGCAGCGCTGCGCGATAACGGTCTGCGCGTGCCCGAGGACGTGAGCGTGGTGGGCGTCGATGACTCGCTCGACGACTTTGTCGCGCATAACGAGCTCACGACCGTTCGTTTCGATTTGCATCAGCGTGGACGCGAGGTATTCGAGCATGCGGTTCCCAAGGCGGGGGCAACGGACAAAACCGTCGCCATTCGCATCCCTGGTCAGCTCATCGTTCGACATACCACAGCAGAGCCGCTCGCATAGTTTTTGCAGGTAAACGGCGGTATATTCCGCCTAAATTCCAATCGATAAGGATGCTGACAGATAGCCGTGGCTATGAAGGCGAGTGTTATGATAGACGGGTTCTTTTGTCTATCTAGGAGGCTTTGCCTGATGGAGATCACCAAGGATATCCGCCACATCGGTGTCGACGATCACGACATTGACCTGTTCGAGGGCCAGTACGACGTGTCCGAGAACGGCATGGCATACAACAGCTATGTTATCTTGGGCGATAAAATCGCTGTCGCCGATTCGGTTGACGCTGGCTTTGTCGACGAATGGCTCGGCAACCTCGAGGCCGCGCTAGACGGCCGTACGCCCGACTACCTGGTCGTCCATCACATGGAGCCCGATCACTCCGCCGGTATCGCCGCCTTTATGGAGCGCTATCCCCAGGCACAGATTGTGGCCAGTATGGGCGCCTTCCGCATGATGGTCAACTACTTTGGCACCGACTACCCCGAGCGCAAGATGGTCGTCAAAGAGGGCGACGTGCTCGATCTGGGCGGTCACAGCCTAACGTTTGTCGGCGCTCCCAACGTTCACTGGCCCGAGGTGATCTTCTCCTACGAGTCTACCGACAAGGTGCTCTTTAGTGCCGACGGCTTTGGCAAGTTCGGCGCCAACGACATCGAGGACCCGGAAGGCTGGGCTTGCGAAGCGCGCCGCTACTACTTTGGCATCGTCGGTAAGTTCGGCAAGTTCGTGCAGACCGTCCTCAAGAAGGCCGCCGACCTGGACATCCGGATCATCTGCCCGCTCCACGGCCCCGTGCTGACCGAGAACCTGGGCTATTACCTCGACACCTATAACACCTGGTCGAGCTATCAGCCCGAGGACGAGGGCATCACGATTGCCTATGCGAGCGTGTACGGCCATCTGAAGGCTGCCGTTGAGGAGCTCGCATCTGCTCTCGAGGCCCGCGGCCAGAAGGTCTCCGTCTTTGACCTGGCTCGCGATGATATGGCCGAGGCCGTTGAGGATGCGTTCCGCTATGACCGTCTGGTGCTCGCCTCCATCACCTATCAGGGCGAGATCTTCCCGTTCATGAGCACCTTTATCCACACGCTTGCCGAGCACGCCTATCAGAACCGTACGGTGGCGCTCGTTGAGGCCGGCTCCTGGGCGCCCACCGCTGCCAAGGTTATGACCAAGGAGCTCGAGGGCATGAAGGACATCACCCTGGCGCAGAACAAGGTGACCGTGCTGGGCTCGCTCAACGACGCCTCGCGCGCTCAGATCGAGGTTCTCGCCGACGAGCTATCCAAGTAGCGACACATTCACTTCTGATGCTCAACCACCACAAAGGAGACCTTTGTGGTGGTTTTTGTTTAAGCGCCGGCGATGACGAGGGCTGGACGTGAGCTGTCAGTGGCCTTGGCGATCGAGGTGGCGACGGCATGGTCGGGGTCACGGTCCATCACGATGGAGTCGACATCGGCAAGCTCGGCAAAGCGGTACATGCCGCGTCCGTTAACCTTGCTGGCGTCCATGAGGGCGACGCTTTGATGGGCCGCGGCGATCATAGCCGTTTTGGTCTCGGCCATCTGGGGAAAGTCGGTCGTAAAGCCGCAGATGGGGACAAAGGCGCCGGGGCACATGACGGCCAGATCGGCATGGACCATTTGGAGCGCCTGCATGGTAAGTGGGCCGTACAGATAGCGATGGCCTTTGCGCAGCGCCCCGCCCAGCATGACGACATCGACCGAGGGCATGCTCTCGTCGATGTAATCGGCAATGGTAATGTCGGCCGTGATGACGGTGATGCCATCTCGCTGGTCGAGGAGCCGGACAAACTCGAGCGCCGTGGTGCCCGAGTCGACGAGCAGCGTGTCGCCGTCATTGACGAGCTCGATGGCGCTTTGTGCGATGGCCTGCTTGGCGGCGACGTTGACATTGATGCGGCGATCCTGCGTGGAGACGGTCAGGCGTTTGTGGAGCGAGACGGCGCCGCCGTGTGTGCGGCGCAGCTTGCCTGCTTCGGCGAGCGCGTCCAGGTCGGCGCGGGCGGTGACGGAGGACACGCCAAAGGTCTGGGCGATTTCTGCTACCTGCACCGAGGCGTTATGATCGAGCATTTTCATAATGGCGGTACGGCGTTCGTCGGCAAAAGCACGGTTGGTGGCTTGGGCCATGCTTGCTCCATTCTCGGCTAAATTTGCAGGAATTGTGTTGACTCTATTTTCGTTCATTTTCTTTTTGAGTAAGAAAACACCTTTCGATTACTTATCTTTTCTATAAAAGAAAGACGCTGAACGCTCAAAATTCAATATCGAACATGTCAGCTCGGCTCAAATTCCTTCCGTTTGCTTTTCAAAAACGACGGTATTGACCTGCATGGGCTCAATATCTCGCACGTGCAAAGCCGCTGAATTTCATACAATGAGCGCAGTAAAACGCAAGGTAAAACGCCTTGTGAACAACTACGCCCGATGTCCAGATGCGGGCGAGGGAGAGGAGCAAACGCTCATGGCACTTGTTACCACCGAAAAGATGCTCAAGGACGCTCAGGCCGGCCACTACGCCGTCGGCGCGTTCAACGTCGAGAACCTCGAGTTTGTTATGGCCGTTCTGGCCGCTGCCGAGGAGACCAAGTCCCCCGTCATCATGCAGACCACCCCGGGCACCATCAAGACCGCTGGTCTGGACTACTTCTACGGCATGGTCAAGGCTGCCGCCGAGCGCGCTTCCGTGCCCGTCGCTCTGCACCTCGATCACGGCGATGGCTATGACCGCTGCATGCAGGCTTTCCGCACCGGCTACACCTCTGTCATGATCGACGGTTCGCACGAGTCCTTCGAGGACAACATCGCCCTGACCAAGTCCGTCGCCGATGCTGGCCGCGCCATGGGCGTGCCCGTCGAGGCAGAGCTCGGCAAGGTTGGCGGCAAGGAGGACGACGGTCCCGCGGTTGAGGGCGAGAGCCCCTACACCGATCCGGCTGAGGCCAAGGAGTTCGTCGAGCGCACTGGCTGCACCTCTCTCGCTATTGGCGTTGGCACCAGCCACGGTGTGTACACGAGCGATCCGCACATCGAGCAGTCCGTGGTCAAGGCCATCCGCGACGCCGTCGACGTGCCGCTGGTTCTGCACGGCACCTCCGGTGTGCCCGATGAGCAGGTTGCCGAGGCTGTGAAGAACGGCATCTGCAAGGTTAACTACGCCACCGAGCTGCGTCAGGCCTACACCAAGGGCTTCATGGCCTACATGGCCGAGAACCCCGCCTGCTTCGATCCCAAGAAGCCGGCCAAGGAGGGCATGCGTGAGATCACCGAGCTGGTTAAGATCCGCATGACCAACCTCAACTCTGTGGGCAAAGCAGAGTAACAGCAAGGGTACTCTGATCCCACCGGACGGCTTGGGCGGGTCCCCGTACTTAGTTTCCAAAACGTCCTCGCGCATGAAGGCCCCCGTTGCCTCGCTTCTACGAAGCGTTGGCAACGGGGGCCTTCGCGCTGCGGAATGATTTTGGAAACTAAGTACGGGGACCCGCCCAAGCCGTCCTGCTCGATCGCCCTTGTGGCGTTGGGGCTGAAGGGGTGGGGCGCGAGGGGCGCTTTGTTGATGAGGGGTTAGTATGCCCGGGCTTGGTTGGGGAATGACTTGTTTAGGGATGCTTGGAGTTTTTCGAACGATGCTCGCAAGTTAAGATTCTGATCGGTTGAGCGTTTGGCTTTTGGGGTTGGGGAGTCGAGGAGGCCGTTTCTCTGTGTCGGGGGGAAGGAGAAAAGGTCTGCATGTTTTAGGGATGGCTGCTGTGCTGCGTCATTGGAAGAATGCATGCTTATGCGGCCTCCTCGATGTCCACCAAAAGGTTGCGCACGGGGTGTGCTGCTAGGTCCCGTGCGTTGGCAGTATTATGCCGCGGCTGCTGCAAAGAAGTGCTAAAGAAAGGCTTAATGAGGTTTGACGTTGCGATGAAACCGCAGGTAAAAGCTATCGAGTAACACTCTTGAAAGGTTTTGGGCTTAAGGGCTTTCTAAGGTTTGTGGCACGGATGTGGCTTGCCTGTGTGGGGCGTGTGGACGGCTCGTTCCTAGCGCTGCGGCTCTGCAGTGCGCACCTGCTCGATGACCTTTTCCATGGTGGCGTCGATGCGGTCCTTTTTGAGTTCGCATTCCCAGATGGTTATGGGCGTCCAGCCCATTTGGGTAAGCGCGTCGATGGCAGCGCGGTCGCGCTCGACGTTGCGACGGAACTTTGCCTCCCAAAACTCAACGTTGCGCTTGGGCTTGCTAGGGTTGCACTTGGGGCAGCGGTGCCAAAAGCAACCGTTGACGAAGATGGCGATCTTGCGCCCGGGGAAGGCGATATCGGGTTTGCCGGGAACCTTCCATTCCAAACGATAGCCCGTGAGGCCCGCGGCGCGCAGGCGCTGACGTACGAGCAGCTCGGGTTTGGTGTTCGCACGCTTGTTGCCCTTCATGGACTTTTTTATAGCGGCGCGACGGCGCACCAGTTCGCGCTCGTCGGCTGAAAGGTCCGAGGTATCGATGCCGTCGAGCAGACCGGGCTTGGGACGCTTTTTGCTGCGGCGCTTAGGTGCGCGCTTGGGCTTGGTGGCGGGCTCGTCGGCCGTGGCGGCCTCGGCGTCGTTGGCAGTGCCGTTGGCCTCAAGCCGGTCTTCTTTCAACTCAATCAGGGCATCAATGAGCCCCTTGTCGGCGGGCATCCACTCAACGGTGGCAAGCGAGGTACGCGGAATCCAACGGATATCGAGCTGGCGGTCGTGCTTCTGGGGTTCATCGGATTCATCGGCGAGCGAGCAGTAGTAGCACTCCATGGAGAGATGAAAATCGGGGTAGTCGTACTCAACGGTATAGAAATCGCGCAGGTTGGTGACTTTGACCTGCAGCTCTTCCATGAGTTCGCGTCGCACGGCGTCTTCGGGTGTCTCGCCGCGCATGAGCTTGCCACCGGGGAACTCCCAAAGTCCCTGCATGTCGCCATAGCCGCGCTGCACGGCAAGCAGCTCATCAGATCCATCCTTGCGAATGATCCCAGCGGCAACATGAACAGTCTTCAACAGGAGTCCTTTCTCAATATCAACACGTGGCAGGTCGGCTACCTGTACCTTACACAACGGTAAGGCAAGCGTAAGCCATATCGATGGTAGCCGACTCGTCTTCTTGCGACTATAGATGCCGTAGACTAATCGCAAGAAAGGACTCGGTATGCAAACCACGCACATGGCGACCCCGGTACTGGAGGTCGCGCATCTCGAAAAGGTATACGGAGCGTTGGGCAACGTGACCCGTGCGCTCAACGACGTCAGCTTTACCGTCAACCGCGGCGAATTCGTTGGCATCATGGGCGCTTCGGGCTCGGGCAAGTCGACGTTGCTCAACTGCGTGTCGACCATTGATAGCGCCACGAGCGGCACCATCCGCATCAACGGCCAGGACGTTACGCGCATGAAGCAGGCTAAGCTTTCGCAGTTCCGCCGCGAGGAGCTCGGCTTTATCTTCCAGGACTCCAACCTGCTCGATACGCTCACGGCACGCGAGAACATCGCCCTGCCGCTTACCATCGCCCGCACAAACTCGGCAGAGATCTCGACCCGCGTGCAGGATGTGGCAGCGCGCCTGTCCATCAGTCAGGTGCTCGACAAGTATCCCTACCAGATGTCCGGCGGGCAGCAGCAGCGCGTTGCCGCGGCTCGCGCACTCGT
>CAJMRR010000126.1 GCA_905215835.1 uncultured bacterium
TACGTTTGCTGCTCTACAGTCCTATGCAAGACGAAGGCCACATTAAGTGGCCTTCTTTGCATGCGGAACTCGCGACAAACGTAATGCCCGCCCGCCTCCGACCGACTTCCAACCTAATTCTTTTCAGCCCAGGCCCCTGTGTACCGCGCGTCGAAGATCTTCAAATTCAACTTGCTGACATAAAGCGAGACATAGCAGAGGACCCCTGGTCCTTAACTTGATACGAGTTCCGCACGCAAAGGAGGCGCCAGTGGCGCCTCCGTCTTGCGCAGGACTGTTCGAAGTAGCAAGTTAAGGACCAGGGGTCCCCGTTACCCGAGCGCTTCTGTGCTAGTTGAATTTGAAGATCTTTGAGGCAAGACGGTATAGGCCGAGTGTGGTTTTGTCTCCGGCCCGTCCGCGCAGATTGGTGAAGAACCCGACCACGCCGTAGCGGGCACGACGATACATGCGCTCGTCGTAGGCCTTCAAATCATTCCACAGCGTCTTTAGGCGCTCGTCGGCGCAATCTTCCTCGGAAAGCTTGGTGAGCACCGAGCAGATCGCCATCATCATGGTGAAGTAGCCCATCATGTACGAACGCAGGCGCGACGACTCAACATCGCTGTACAGGTGGTACGACTCCATCATGATGCGCGTCACGCGGAACTGCTGGTCCAGACGCTTGACCATCGTTGCCTCGTTGACGCTCTGACCTTCGCGACCGATAAAGTAGCGGTAGAGGTCGATGTCGGCGTAGTACATGGTCTTGCAACGCGGCAGCGGCACGTAGGCGTAGATGTTATCCACATAGAACGTGTGCGGCGGCATGGGAAGGTTGGACTCGCGCAGCACATCCGTGCGATAGCACAGGCTGTGCATGAGTAGGTTCTGGTCCAGGCGGAAATGACCGATCTGATCCCAGAAAAAGATCTTTTGGCGCGGCAGGGCAAATTTGTAGCCAATAGCGGTATGCGTGCCCTCGTAAACCTTCTCGTACACGTAGTTCGAGATAAACAGGTCAACGCGCTGGTCGCGCTCCTCAAAGCCACGCAGAATCGACAGCATGGTCGAAAGGGCAGCGCCGTCAAGCCAGTCGTCCGAGTCGACAACCTTGTAGTAGGTGCCCTGCGCCTCGCGCAGACCCGAAAGGACGGCAATACCGTGACCGCCGTTCTCCTGGTGCACCGCGCGGATGATTCCAGGATAACGGGCCTCCCACTCGTCGGCCTTGGCGGCCGTCTCGTCCTTGGAGCCGTCGTCCACCACGATAATCTCGATATCGGTGGCGTAATTGCTACCCTCCAAGATAGAGGTGATGCAATGGTCCATGTCCTTGGCGGCGTTATACGAGGGAATACCGAATGTTATGACTTTATGCATGGCAGGCGATAATCTCATCCGAAAGATCGAGGGCGGAATTGGTCACGGCGTCCATATCGTAGTAACGATACTCGGCCAGACGACCCACCGGGTGGAAGTTCGTCAGGTTCTGGACGCGCTCAAGATAACGCTCATAGAGCTCACGGTTCTCGGGCTCAAGAATGGCGTAGTACGGCGTCTCGCCCGAGTCGGGCGTATAGGCCTTGGAGTACTCCTTCATGATGGTGGTCTTGCCGGGCAGGACCTGACCGGTCATGTTCTTGAACTCGGTGATGCGCGTGTAGTCCTCGCTCGTGGTGTAGTTGACGGTGCCCACGGGCTGGAACTGATCCATATCGAGCGTCTCGAACTTCATATCGAGCGTGCGGTACGGCAACGCACCCAAGTCGAGGTTGAACAGCTCGTCGAGCGGGCCGGTGTAGACGATCTCGCCACCATAGACCTTGCCGTCGATCTTGACGGTGGTCTCATCGATCTCAAAAAGATCGCGGGCGTCCACGTCGCAGAACACGTCGATCAGGTCGTGGTCGAGCATGTGCTCAAAGAGCGCCGTGTAGCCCTCCTGCGGCATGCCCTGGAAGGGAGCTTGCGGGAAGTAGCGGTCATCATCGCCCACAAAGACGGGAACGCGGCCGGTGATCGAGGGATCGATCTGATCGGGCGTCTGGCCCCACTGCTTCATGGTGTAATGCAAAAAGACGTTCTCGTAGACGTAATCGGCGACCTCGGCAAGATCCGGGTCGTTCTTCTTACGCAGCTCCATAATGGGCACCTTGACATCCTTGCCAAAGGTCTCCACGAGCTTCTGATACAGCTCCTCACCGCGCTCGTCACCAAAGGCGAGCTTGAGACTCGCATGGTTGAAGGGCACGGGCATAAGGGTACCGTTGATGTTGGCGAGCACCTTGTGCTGATAATCCGTCCACTTGGTAAAGCGCGACAGGAAATTGTGCACGCGCTCGTTAAAAGTGTGATAGATATGCGGACCGTACTCGTGGATCAGGATTCCGGCCTCGTCAGTGCAGTCATAGGCATTGCCCGCAATGTGGCTACGGCGCTCCAAAACGGCAACACGATAGCCGATGGTCTCGGCAAGACGGCGGGCGCAAACGGCACCGGCATATCCAGCACCGACGACAATCATGTCGTACGCGCCGGCGTTAAAGCCTTCAGGCAGGCCTGAGGTAATCTGCATCGATACTCCTTGTCAAAAGCCACGGGCTCGTTAGCTGGGCTTTTCTCGAACATTCTTCGAGACATATTTATCAGAGCGATTATAGCGCTAATGCGTCCTATAATGAGCTTGCCACACAAGGAAAGCTCAAGCACCGCGGCGTACATAATTGAAAGGTAAACCCGCTAGCAGCGGGTTTATTCGTGAACAGCCGGGTGCCTGGAGCTTAGCGAAACGCTTGTAAGGAGTAACATGAGCGATTTCCTAAACCGTATGAAGTCTGCCGCCAAGGCCGACCTTAAGACGATCGTCCTGCCCGAGGGCGAGGATCCGCGCACTATCGTCGCGGCCACCAAAATCATCGAGGAGGGCCTGGCAAAGATCGTCATCCTGGGCAACCCCGACGAGATCAACGTTCCCGGCGCTACCGTCATCGACCCGCGCAATGCCGAGAAGCACGAGGAGTACGCGCAGAAGTTTGCCGAGCTCCGCGCCAAGAAGGGCGTTACCATCGAGCAGGCTCGCGCCCAGGTGATGGACGCCACCTACTTTGGCACCATGATGGTCAAGATGGGCGATGCCGACGGCCTGGTCTCCGGCGCCTGCCACTCCACCGCCGACACCCTGCGCCCCGCGCTTCAGATCCTCAAGACCGCCCCGGGCACCAAGCTGGTCTCGGCCTTCTTCGTGATGTGCACCGACACCCCGCAGTTCGGCACTGACGGCACGCTGATCTTCGCCGACTGCGGCCTCAACATCAACCCGTCCTCCGACGAGCTCTCCGAGATCGCCATCGCCTCCGCTCACTCCTGGTCCACCTTCATGGGCAACGTTGAGCCGCACGTGGCCATGCTCTCCTACTCCACCATGGGCTCCGCTGGCGGCGAGGTCGCCAAGAAGGTCCAGGAGGCTGTGAAGTTCTGCAAGGAGAAGGCTCCCGAGCTCGCCATCGACGGCGACCTGCAGCTCGACGCCGCCATCGTCCCCACCGTCGCCCAGCTCAAGGCCCCCGGCTCCTCCGTCGCCGGTAAGGCCAACGTGCTCGTGTTCCCCGACCTCGAGGCCGGCAACATCGGCTACAAGCTGGTCCAGCGCTTCGCCGGTGCTGACGCCTACGGCCCCATCCTGCAGGGCATCGCCAAGCCGGTTAACGACCTGTCGCGCGGCTGCTCTGCCGACGACATCGTGGGTGTCGTGGCCATCACCGCCGTCCAGGCTCAGATGGCTGAGTAGCGGACGTATCCCCTCGGGACCCTACAGGGTAAAGCTCTGAAAACGTCCTCGGACATGCATGAAACCCCCGCTGCGCACTTCGTGCGGCGGGGGTTTCATGCGTCCTGCGGAAAGTTTTCAGAGCTTTACCCTGTAGGGTCCCTGCCGTCACATGGCATTCAGGGCATCTGGAGTGGACGGCGGCTTGGCTACGAGCTTGGGCTGAAAATCTGAATGGATGGGTGCCGTTGCTGGGAGCGCAGGCGTTGCTGATGATGATCACTTTGGAGATTGAAAGGCCGGTGGGCTTCGGCGGTTGTTGTGCCGGAAACTACATCCCAGTTTGGAGGCGGATTGTGGGATGTGGCT
This sequence comes from uncultured bacterium, assembly GCA_905215835.1. Lineage (GTDB taxonomy): Bacteria > Actinomycetota > Coriobacteriia > Coriobacteriales > Coriobacteriaceae > Collinsella. The sequence goes on from CAJMRR010000126.1 coordinate 4,118, forward strand.
TCCGCTTGGGGCCTGTTTGGGAAACTTTGGGACGGAATTTTGCTTTATTGTGGGTCGCGCTTTCCGCAACGTGCCTCAACCGGAAAGCGTGTCCCAGTATTTGCGCTCGAAATGGGATGGGGTTTCCGCCGTCCGCCTGCTAGCAAAAAGGCCTCCCGAGCTGCTGCTCAGGAGGCCTTTCGTTCGATCACAAGCGAACGCGTTAGTTGTTCTTGGTCAGACGCTCGACGTCGTGGGCGATCATGTATTCCTCGTCGGTGGGGATGACCATGACCGTGACGGCGGAACCGGCGGCGCTGATGACCTGCGGGCCGTTGCCCACGGCCTCGCGGTTCTTGTTGTTGTCGATGCGCACGCCCAGCCACTCAAAGCAGTCGCAGAAGGCCTTGCGGATCGACCAGTCGTTCTCGCCGATACCGGCGGTAAAGGTGATGGTGTCCACGCCCGCCATGGAAGCGATCATTGAGCCGGCCTGCTGCATGGCCTTGTAGGCAAACATATCGAAGGCGAGCAGGCAGCGCTCGTCGCCCTCGGAGGCGCGTGTACGGATGTCACGGGCATCGTTGGAGATGCCCGAGATGGCAAGCAGACCGGACTGCTTGTTCATCATGTCGTCGACTTCCTGGTAACTGTAGCCGCCCTCGCGCTGAAGATAGCACACGGTGGCCGGGTCGATGGAACCGCAACGGGTACCCATCATCAGGCCGTCAAGCGGCGTGAGGCCCATCGTGGTGTCGCGGCACACGCCGTCCTCAATGGCGGCAAGCGAAGCACCGTTGCCCAGATGGCACGAAAGCAGGCGGTGGCAGCGCGAACCCAGGATCTCCTTGGCCATCATCCACTCATAGCGGTGGCTCGTGCCGTGGGCGCCGTACTTGCGCACGTGGTACTTATCGCACACGTCCTTGGGCAGCGCGTAGGTGTAGGCGACCTCGGGCATGGTCATGTGGAACGAGGTATCGAAGACGGCGACGTTGGGCAGCTCCGGATACTTCTCGCGGCAATACTCGATTGCTGCGGCCTCGCCGTAATTGTGCAGCGGGGCGAGCGGGGCCACCTCGAGAATCTTAGCCATGACCTCGTCGTCGACGACCGCGGAATCATCGAAGTGCCAGCCACCCTGAACGATACGGTGGCCGATGCCATCGATCGTAAAGTCGGTCTTCTCGAGCTCCTCGAGCACGCGAGCGATAGCAGAGCGATGATCGGGGAAAGGGACCTCCTCGGTCTGCTTGGCGCCACCGTTCTCGGAGTGGCCAAAGATGCCCATGTCCGAACCGATACGTTCGCAGTTGCCCTTGGCGAAAACCTCGCGAGTATCGGTATCCAAAAGCTGATATTTGAGGCTTGAGCTGCCGGCGTTAACAACAAGTACGTTCATGAGACTCCTTTGCAGTGCAATACGGTCGACGCAGACCCCTTAAGGCGGCCGCATTTTAATAAGAAGTTATCACAACTTGATAAATAGCTATCAGGCATATCGCCCAACGAGCACAAAAGAGGGGCCGAACGGCGCTCGGTCGTCCAGCCCCTCCCCTCTTGCAATTACTTGCCGTTGACGATGCGCTCGACGTCGGAAGCGATCATGAACTCCTCGTCCGTGGGAATGACGAAGATCTTGACCTTGGAATCCTTGGCAGACAGGCACCAAGCGCCGTCACCACGCAGGGCGTTGCGGGCATGATCCATCTTGACGCCCATAAAGGCCAGACGATCGGCCACGCCAGCGCGAACGGCCGGAGCGTGCTCGCCGATGCCGGCAGTAAAGACCAGGGTGTCCATGCCGCACATGGAGGTGGCCATCTCGGCGGCCTTGGCGGCAATCTTGTAGACGAACATGTCGAAGGCGAGCTGAGCCTCGGGGTCGCCAGCGGCGGCGAGCTCCTCGACGTTGCGGCAGTCA
>CAJMRR010000127.1 GCA_905215835.1 uncultured bacterium
AAACGGCAGCCGGTCGGCGGATCCAGCGGCGACGGCGGATCGCCGGCGAGGATGATGCGCTTGCGGGTCTTCTGGATATCCGGATCGGGCACCGGCACGGCAGACAGCAGCGACTGCGTGTACGGGTGGTGCGGCTCACTGTAGAGCGTCTTCCAGTCCGAAACCTCGACCATCTTGCCCAGGTACATAACGGCAACGCGATCGGAGATGTGCTGCACGACGGACAGGTCGTGGGCGATAAACAGATATGCGGTACCGAACTTGTCCTGGAGCTCCTTAAGAAGGTTCAGAACCTGGGCCTGAATGGATACGTCAAGTGCTGAGACAGGCTCGTCGCAGATAATCAGCTTGGGCTTCAGAGCGAACGCGCGGGCGATGCCGACACGCTGGCGCTGACCGCCCGAGAACTCGTGCGGATAACGGTTGATGTGCTCGGGATTCAGACCGACGACGTCCAGCAGCTCGCGGACGCGCTCGATACGCTCCTCCTTGGTACCCACGCCATGAATGGTCATGGGCTCGGAGACGATCTCGCCGATGGTCATACGGGGATTGAGCGAAGCATAGGGATCCTGGAAGATGAACTGCATCTCGCGACGCATGTCCTTGATCTCATGCTTGCTCATCTCGGCAACATCTTTACCCTGGAAGAACACCTTACCGGCGGTCGGCTTGGTCAGGCGCATGATGGTGCGACCCGTCGTGGACTTACCGCAACCAGACTCACCAACCAGACCAAAGGTCTCGCCCGGATAAATCTCGAACGAAATGTCATTTACTGCAGAGACAACACGCTTGGAGAAGCGCTTGGCGAACATGCCGGACTCAGCGGGGAACTCCTTAGAGAGGTGCTCGACCTTCAGCAGCGGAGTACGCTCGTTGGTATCTGCCATTACGCCTCGCCTCCCTTCTTGGAATCCTTGCGCGTACGGGACGTCTCAGGAGCGTTCTTGAGGAACTCGGGGTCACCGGAGTAGTGGCACGCAGAGTAATGACCAGACTCGGTAACAAAACGCTCGGGGCGCTGCTTGCGGCACTTATCCGTCGCATAGGGGCAACGAGGCGAGAACACGCAGCCCTCGGGCAGGTTCATGAGCGAAGGCGGGTTGCCGTGAATCGGCGTAAGCGGCTTCTTCTCATCGATGGCCTGCTCCGGGATGGAGCGGATAAGGCCCCAGGTGTAGGGGTGGCGGCTCTCGTAGAAGATTTCCTCAGCAGTACCGAACTCGACGGGACGGCCGGCGTACATAACCATGATCTTGTCGGCCATATCAGCGACAACGCCCAGGTCATGGGTGATCATGATGATGGCGTTGCCGTTCTTCTCCTGCATTTCCTGCATAAGCTCAATAATCTGAGCCTGAATGGTAACGTCCAGGGCAGTCGTGGGCTCGTCGGCAATCAAAATATCGGGATCGCAGGCAAGAGCCATGGCAATCATGACGCGCTGACGCATACCGCCAGAGAACTGGTGCGGATACTCATTGACGCGCTTCTCGGGCTCGGGAATACCAACGAGGTCCAAAAGCTCGGTGGCACGCTTGAGCGCCTCCTGCTTGGAGTAGCCGCGGTGCAGACGAAGACCCTCGCCCACCTGCTTGCCGATCTTATAGACCGGGTTCAAGGAGGTCATAGGATCCTGGAAGATCATCGCGATGTCGTTACCGCGAATGTGCTGCATCTCTTCCTCGGTCATCTCGAGGATAGAACGACCGCGATAGCGAACGTCGCCGCCCTCGATCTTTCCCGGAGGCATCGAGATAAGACCCATGATGGTCATGGCGGTCACGGACTTACCGGAGCCGGACTCACCGACGACGCCCAGGGTCTCGCCGCGATCGAGCGTGTAGGAGACACCGTCGACAGCGCGAACAACGCCATCCTCGGTGTGGAAATACATCTTAAGGTCATCGACCTCGAGCAGATGCTGGCCCTCGGGAACCGGCTGGTCCTTCAGGTCCACATAGTTCTTGTTCTTCTTCATCCTTATGCGTCCTTCATCTTGACGTCGAGGGCGTCGCGCAGACCGTCACCCAGCAGGGTGAAGGCGAGCACCGTCGAGAGAATTGCCAGACCGGGCATGATCATCATCCAGGGGGCAGTCAGAAGATACTGCTGACCGTCCTGAATCATGGAGCCCCACGAAGGCGTAGGCGGAATAACGCCCATGCCGAGGAAGGACAGAGCGGACTCGGTCAGAATGGCGCCACCAATGTTCATGGTCGCGTAGACCACGATGGAGGCGACGGAGTTCGGGAAGATGTGACGCACGACGATACGAGCATCAGATGCACCCATCGCGCGCGCAGCGTCAACATAATCGTTTTCCTTGACCGTCAAGATTGCAGAGCGGAAGACGCGCGCAATCGAAGGCCAGCCGAGAATGCCGATGGCAAAAAAGACGTTCTGAAGACCACGGCCGATAACGGCGATCATGGCGACAACGAAAAGCACGTACGGGAATGCCAGGAAGATATCCGCGCAGCGCATGATGATCGTATCCCAGATGCCGCCGTAGAAACCGGCTAGGGCACCCATGACCAGACCAATCACCGTGGAGATCGCAGTGGCCATAATACCGACGGAAAGCGAAACACGTGCACCGTAGATAACGCGGACGAGAATGTCACGACCAAGGGCGTCGGTGCCAAACGGGTGCTCTGCACACGGAGCCATCAGCGACGTCTGGGCCATGGTGGTTGAGTCGGAAGCCGTCGGCGAACCGAGCCAGGGCTTAGCCCACAGATCTGCGGTCAGGGCAACCACAACGACGATGATGATCCAGCAGACACCGATAACGGCGAGCTTGTTCTTACGAAGACGCTTAAAAGCGTCGCCCCACAGCGTGCGGGACTTGGCGGGAGCAGATGCGGCCTTGGTGGCGGTAGCCTGCTCCTGAGACTGAGAATCAGTTTCCTGCATGAGACGTACCTCCCTTAGGCCTTATCCGACGGACCGCCAAGGCGGATGCGCGGGTCGAGGAATGCATAGCTAATGTCGACGAGCAGGTTGATCACCATGACGACGACGACGATGAGCGTAACGCCGCCCATAACGATGGGCCAGTCACGCATGCTAATGGCGCGATAGACCTCATAGGCGATACCGGGCCAGTTGAAGACCGTCTCGGTCAGGATGGCGCCCGAAAGCATGCCGCCAAAGTCGACACCAATATAGGTAACGACGGGGATGAGTGCATTCTTAAGCGCATGCTTGATGATGATCGCGCGATTGGAGAGACCCTTGGCTTTTGCCGTACGAATGTAATCCTGGTTCATGACGTCAAGCAGCTGCGAGCGCATAATGCGGGCAGCATAAGCGGTCGAAACCGAAGCCAGCGTAATGGTCGGAAGCACATAGTGCATCCAATCCTGATACTGAGAGCTGGCACCGCCGGCACCCGAGATCGGCATGGAGAATGCACCGCCCGTGGCGTCCTTGAGAATGACGCCAAAGAACAGTTGCAGCAACATACCGAGCCAGAAGGCCGGGACGGCAACGAGGATCGACGTGGTGAGCGTTACCAAAATATCCCAGAAGGAATAACGCTTTACCGCCGAAATGATACCCGCACCGATACCCATGATTGCCTCGAGCACGATGGCGCACGCGGCAAGTTTGACCGTATACGGATACTTCTGGGCAAAGATTTCCGTAACCGGCAGCTTGCGCTGATACGAATTGCCCAGATCGCCATGAAGCAGGCCGTTCATGTAATACAAGTAACGGTCCACGAGCGACGTTTGAACGGGGTCGCCGTTCTCGTCAAGGATCGCGTTGCCGTCCTCGTCCGACTGGACCAGGTGATAGCGGACGCGAAGCTGAAGCTCCACCTCGGGGGACAGAGCCTTGTCTCCACCGATCAGCTTGATCGGATCTCCCGGCACGATATTCTGGAGGGCGAACAAAATCAGCGTAACGCCCAAAAACACCGGGATGAACTGAAGCACACGTTTAACGATGTACTTACCCATACCACTCCCCTATCTAGGGATTAACCTAAATGGGATGCCGATCGCCAGACCGGCATCCCAAAATTACCATCAGCCAGTTTACCCCAGGTTAGGGAGAACTGTATGTTTCCCATGAGGTCTACGTAAATACTTGACCCTCACGGAAGCTGCAAACTCTTAGGCGAGCTCAGCGGTACCCAGATCGGCGTGCTTCTGCGGATCGACATAGAGGTGCTTGATGCGATCAGAGCCGGCGATGGTGTGCGTGTAGAACATCACCGGGATGACCGGGCAGTCGGCAGCGACCATTGCATCGGCCTCCTGCATCTTAGCGACGCGCTCTTCGTCGTCAACCGTGGTACGGGCCTCGTCGACCTTGGCGTCGAACTCGGGGTTGTTGTAACCAGAGCGGTTGTCGCCACCGAGGGAGTCGGAGTGGAACAGCGGATACAGGAAGTTGTCCATGATCGGGTAGTCAGCAATCCAACCCAGACGACCGAACTGATAGTTAAAGTTCTGATACTGCTCGAGCAGGGCAGACCACTCGGGGGTATCGGAGACAGCGGTAACGCCAACCTTGGCGAGGTCGCCGATGATGGACTCCATGATCTCCTTGTGGCCACCGTCCTGGTTGTAGGACAGAGTCACGTTAATGCCACGATCGCCGTTAGCACCAGCGGGAGCAACCTTGTCGAGGTACTCGTTAGCCTTGTCGACGTCGTAGGCGCAGAACTCCCATGCGCCCTCCTTGTAGCCATCGATGCCCGGAGGAACAATGCCGTCGGCAGGGGTACGGGTACCCTTGAAGATGGTCTTGCAGATGGCCTCACGGTTGATGGCCAGGGAGATACCCCTGCGCAGGTCGGCGTTGTTGAACGGCTCGGCCGTGTTGTTGCAGGTCAGGTAGTAGGTGGAAGGCTCGGCGCCGAGCAGCATGCGCTCGCCGTCACCCATGGTGTAGCCGTCCTTGGACACGCCGCGATCCTTCTTGGCAGCGTCGATCTGAGCAACGGGAACGTCGCAGACATCGAGGTTACCGGCCTGGAACTCCTTGTAAGCGGTCTCCATGTCCTTGATGACCTGGAAGTGGATGCCATCGATCTTGGCCTTGTCACCATAGTAATCGTCGAACTTCTTGAGGTTGATCTCCTGACCATCCTCCCACTTGCCGTCCATCATGAACGGGCCGTTACCGACCGGTGCAAGGTAGAAGCTCTTGACATCGGACTCGGCGCACTCGGGAACCGGGGCCAGAGCCGGGTGAGAGGCGACGAAGGGGAAGTCGGCGTAAGCGGAAGACAGCTTGACGACGAGGGTCTCATCGTCGGGGCAAGTAACACCGCTGAGCTCGGTAGCGTTACCGGCAAGCAGGTCGTCATAGCCCTCGACCATGGAAAGGTGATAGGAGACCTCGGAAGGGCCGTACTCGGTAGCGATGGCCGACTTGGTGTTGACCAGACGCTCCCAACCGAGCTTGAAGGACTTGGAGGTAACGTCGTCACCGTTGTGGAACTTGGCCTTCTTGATCTTGAAGGTAAACTCGGTGGCGTCGTCGTTGGCCTCAAAGGACTCGCAAGCCAGCGGAACGATCTCGCCCTTCTCGGCGTCATAAGAGGTCAGAGCGTCAAAGAGCTGGTACTCGACCTGAGTGCCCTGGTCCTCCTGGACATTGTAGGGGTCGATGCAGACCGGGTTGTTGATGTAGAAGTTCAGCGTCGAACCGGACTCAGAACCGGAAGCGTCGCCGCCCTTCTTGCCGCATGCGGCAAGAAAAGCCATGGAGCTCGCAGCGAGGGTGCCGCCAACAAAGGCGCGACGACCCATAACGGGCTGGTGGAACATAGAATCAGCCATGCCATCCTCCTTATGAGATAGGACAAAGAAATGTTCAGTCGGACATATGTCGAGACAATCCGATCCGAACCATCAAAACGCCGCCCGCTGCTATGGCTGGTT
>CAJMRR010000128.1 GCA_905215835.1 uncultured bacterium
TTGGCCGACGTGTCGGCCAGCGGCTCGTACTCCCCCACCGTCATGGCGGCATTGCCGTTAACGTCGATCACCAGCATGAGCACGCCGTCGCGGGCGGTGTAGTCGCCCTCGGCAAGTGACCACTCAACGTGCTGCTTGGCCCAACTGAGCATGTTATGGGTAAGTGGCTCGCCCTGCACCAGACGCTCGGACAGCGCGCGGATGTGGCGGTTGAGCATGGGCACCTTTTTGTTGGACATACGCCAACGGCAGATGAGCGCGGGCTTGTCGAGCGTGAACTTCTCGACCGCCTCTTGATTGGCGCAGAAATCCTCGTACGCACGCTGATCCTCGGCATTGCCAAACAGCTCGGCATCATCAATCTGGGGCATGGTTGCACCTTTCGTGTTAGTCATTCCGTCCTCTTATACCAAAAAGACGGCCCTCCAAACGGAGCGACCGTCTTTTGCGGAGATTATTTTGTCCCAAGGCGGAACTTAGTGGCGGAAGTGGCGGGCGCCGGTAAAGACCATAGCAATATTGTGCTCGTTGCAGGCCTGGATGCTTTCGTCGTCGCGCTTGGAGCCGCCGGGCTGGATGATGCAGGTCACGCCGTGTGCAGCAAGCACGTCGACGTTGTCGCGGAACGGGAAGAACGCGTCGCTTGCACAGGCAAAGCCGCCCTTCTCCACGCCCTCGCGCTCGCAGAAGTCCTCGGCGCGCTCGCAGGCAAGTAGCGCAGAGTCAACGCGGTTAGGCTGACCCGGGCCCATGCCAATGCCGGCCTTGCCCTTGGAGACCAGGATGGCGTTGGACTTGACGCCCTTGCAGACCTTCCAGGCAAACTCGAGCTCGGCCATCTCGGCGTCGGTGGGCTTGCGGTCGGTGGGGAACGTAAAGGTCGCGGGATCCTCGGTCACGTGGTCGACCTCCTGCACCAGCATGCCGCCGTCGACGGAGCGCAGCTCCACCTGAGCGCCGTGGTCCACGCCGCCGGTCGCCAACACGCGCAGGTTGGGGCGCTTGGCCATGCGCTCGAGCGCCTCGGCGGTGTAGCTCGGGGCGATGATGACCTCGACGAACTGCTTGTTCTGATCGGCAAAGTGCTCAACCAGATCAAAGGGAACCTCGCGATTGCAGGCGATGATGCCGCCAAAGGCACTCTTGGGATCGCAGACAAAAGCGCGGTCGTAGGCAGCCGTGATGTCCTCGGCAACGGCGGAACCGCAGGGGTTCTGGTGCTTGAGGATTACGCAGGCCGGCTCGTCGAACTCGCGGACCAGGTTCCAAGCGGCGTCGGCATCCAAATAGTTGTTGTAGCTGAGCGGCTTGCCCTGGATCTGCTTGGAGCCCACGAGCGGGAACTGCGAGCTCGCGGTGTTCTCGCAGCCCTCGGCAAAGCGATAGACTGTGGCTTTCTGCTGCGGGTTCTCGCCATAGCGCAGGTCGTCGACCTTCTCCAGCGAAATCTCGAGCTTGGCAGAGGTGTCCGCCACGTCGCTTGCCTGGGCGGCGAGCCAGCGGGAGATGGCCGTGTCGTAGGCGGCGGTGGTCTGGTAGACCTTCACCTGCAGGCGACGACGGGTGGAAAGCGTGGTGCAGCCACCGGTCTCGTGCATCTCGGCCAGGACGGCATCATAGTCGGCCGGGTCGGAAATGACGGTAACGCTCGTGGCGTTCTTGGCGGCAGAGCGCAGCATGGAGGGGCCACCGATGTCGATGTGCTCGATGGCGTCCGCGAAGGTGACCTCGGGGTTGGCGACGGTCTTCTCGAACTCGTACAGGTTGACGACGACCAAATCGATCAGCTTAATGCCGTGCTGAGCCGCCTCCTGCATGTGTTGCTCGGAATCGCGGCGGGCCAGCAGCGCGCCATGAACCTTGGGGTGCAGGGTCTTAACGCGGCCGTCCATCATCTCGGGATAGCCCGTGAACTCCTCGATGGGGGTTACGGGAACGCCCGCGTCCTCGATGGCACGAGCCGTGCCGCCCGTAGAGATGATCTCGACGCCAAAGTCATCGACCAGCGTCCGTGCGAAATCGACGACGCCCGTCTTATCGGTAACCGAGATCAACGCGCGTGCGATCTTCACATCAGATCCCATGCAGTCCTCCTGTCTGGTACGCCGCCGTGCTCTGTGAGTCGGTGATACGTCGATCTGCAGCGCTCGCGCAGCGGCATTGAAAATACTGATTTAATGTAGCGCATCGAGCGCATCGATGCACCCCGCAACGGGCGCATGTGCAGAAAAAGTTTGCGAGCAGAGGGGATGGGCCCGGCACCGGGCACGGTGAGTTCATGGAACACAGGGGCACCATAATTAGATGCCAATGGCGTGGTAGAACTGTGCTCGATATGCATCCGCAAAAGAAAGAGGCACCATGGTCTCGCGGGTTCTCTACCGACCGTTTGATACCGAAGACTTCGACGCCATCGCGCTGATTCTGCAGCAGCTTTGGCATAACAATTCGGATAACGATGAGTACAACCGCCTTGAGGCCGCGTGCGACCTCGCCTATTGCCTTTCATCATCGACGTTTTCGCAGGTTGCCGTAATCGACGGTCAGGCGCGTGGCATTTCGCTCGCGCGTGCGGGACAGAGCTCCGGCGCCACTATCAACGAGCATTGGATGGATACCGAACGCGCGCTGCTATCGCAGATGCGTGAGCTAGAGCCCGATGCGTGCGCCGAGTATCTCTCGTTTGTGCGCGCAACCATCCGAACCAACAACCGCCTGCTCGAGAGCAGCCCGTTGCCGCACGACAACGAGGTCACGCTGCTTGCCGTGGATCGCGATGTCCATGGCCTGGGCGTTGGCACGGTTCTGCTCGATGCCGCGGTCTCGCACCTGTCCTCGCTTGGAGCGACGAGGGCGCACCTGTACACCGACTCCAACTGCTCGTGGAAGTTCTACGAGCTGCACGGCTTTAAGCGCACGGCCACGCACCGCGCCAACCGCGAAGAGCGCCGTCACGACATGCCGCGCGAAAGCTTCCTCTACGAACTCGACCTAACAGCCTAAACCCGGCAGTTAGGGACGTTCCTGTTGTGCCGGCACCCCGGGACACTCCTTGGCAGCAACCACACCTAGTTGTTGGGGACATTCTTGGGTAACACAGTCGACGAAACCCTCGTTGGCGTCGCCCTATAGAGGGGTCTGCAAATAGCTGTGGGCAAAAAACATCAAATATGAGTACTGTTACCTTTTTAGTAGCAGCGATTTGGGGCATTTTAGAGGCTTTTAGACATAGCAGCCAGTCAGGCGAGCTGACGTATTTCCACAAATGTTCAATAAAATGGGCCCCTAACGAGAGATAATCTCATTAGGAGCCCATTATTTAGTGCAAATATATGTCACTATAATGGCAACAGTACTCATATTTGGCATTTTTTTGCCCACTGCCCCCTGTGTGGGGATCCGTAACGGAAAGATAGACCCATTTCAAAGCATAAAAATGGGATAGATTTTCCGCCAACAGTCGCCGGAGAAGATCCATCCCAAAAATCAGAGCGCGCTAGAACGTTCCGCCGCCGCCTCCGCCGACGCCGCCGCCTCCGCCGCCCGAGAAGCCGCCACCGCCGCCGCCGCTCGAGCTATCGGAACTCGACGCCAGCTCACGGATGGTCTCGTGATACACGTCATCGAATGAATCGAGCGGGGACTCGGTACCGTAATGATGGTAGTACCACCAGTAGCAGGGATAATTGTCATAGAAGCCGTCGGCCTCGCGCACCTCGGGCGGCACGGCCTCGGCAAGCTGACGCAGCACTTCCTTGGAAACACCCAGCGCCACGCCCATCACCAGCAGCTTGTTCCACAGCACCAGATCGCCGGGGACGGCTTCCTTTAGACGCGTGAAGTCCTCGAGCCAATGCTTAAGTGCCTTGCAGCGAGCCGCCACCTCGGCGCCCTCCGGCGTAAAGCGGCGGAACGTAAGGCCCACGCCGATACCCACCAGCACAATCGGCACCGAGATAACCGCGGCGATAATGTTCGCCTGTGCGCCATCGGTAAAGAAGATGGATCCCACGGGAACAAAGGCAATCAGGATACCAAGAACCAGGCAAAACACCATTGCGACAATGCCGTCCGAGGCAACGTACTCGCTATCGGCCAGCTTGCCCTTAACGGTGTTCTGATAGTCCTCGAGCTTGTCGCCCACGGGTGTAGCATGCTGCTTGACGTAGTGCTGCAGCTCGTCGAACGTGCGCGAGCGATCGCCGTTCTCGTCAGGCTTAGTACCGGCAAAGAAGACCTTGAGCACCATGTGGTCAATGCCCTTGGCCGACTTCCAGCCCGCATCACTCACCGTCACGCGATACGTCTGCTCTTCTTTTTCACGCCCCAACAGACCCTTCTTGGCCTTGGTCACGGTCGCCTGCTCCAGCTTGATCACACGGTCGTCAGTGAGCTTCATGAGCGTGGCGATATATGCCTGATCGGGCACCTCGTTCCAGCTCATGAGGGCCGAAAGCACGGCGGGATGGTCGGCCGAGGGCACATCGCGGAAATATTCGTCCTGGAAAAACGGCTTGGGCTTGCGCTTGCGCAGCTTGAGCATAACGATTGTGCCGGTAAAGGCCACCGCCGCAACAACACTTAGCACGGCAAGTGCATTGGCAATCATGCGAGCGTGAGCGCGGCGGGCGTTAGCTTCGTCGGCCCATTCCTTCTCTTCGCTCAGGATCGTTGACATGCGCTCTTCGCCCGAAGCGGCAAGCTGCGGCACCCAGTCGCTAGGGAAGGCGATGCGTGCCTCGGCGAATTCGCCCTGATGCACGCAGGGAATGGTATAGGTGACCATGGGTTCGTCCGCATCGAGCGACACGTCGCCCGTCAGCGGACCGTGGCCCCATGCGCGGAAGTTATCGCCTTTGACGGCCGCCGTCCCGGCAGTGGCATTTGCGAAGCGCACTTCCATCTCGACGTCATCGGAATCCGCAGACCAGCCGTCGCCCACAAACTTCCAGTAGAGCTCGGCGGTATCGGCCCAGTTCATAACCGCACCGGTCATGGTATAGCTCACGTAATAGGTCGCGCTGTCGCCGCTCTCGTGAGGGCTGAACACCTTAATCCTTACGCCGTCACCGGTCTGCTCGACCGTATAGACGCCAGAGTCGCCCTTGTTCGCGCTATCGACTTTGTTAAACGCGGTGTCCTCTTCCTCGACACTCAGCACATCGACGCCCGCCGTGCCGCCCTGCTGGTTGGCGCCCGTATTGATCTCCCAAAACACGCCGTTGATGTCGTCGTCGAAATCAAACTGGCGTCCCTCGACAACGGTCAGCGATCCATCGGCCTCAACCGTGGCACTGATATAGGTCTGGGTCATGGAATAACCGTCGGCGTGTGCGGCGGCGGGCAGTAGCAGCAATGCAAGCGCGACGAGTGCGCAGACGGAAGCAAATCGCGCAAACGGGCGGCGCTGCCGACAGGTTTTGGCAACGGGGGCGTTCATAGGCACATCCTTTGTCTGTGATACCAGCAACGCCATTGTCCCACGTTTACGGGCGCACATGACGAACATCTAGGCCAGCGGAGTATCAAACGGGACGAAAGTCACGCCCGCGGCCGGCACCTGGGGACGTTCCTTATCTGCCGGCAATCTGGGACACTCCTTGGCATGGCCTGCGCCAGCAATAGATACCACTTCACAGCTCTGTCACAGGTGTAGCGGCTTTGTGTGGGTGCGGCACGCGCTGATTGAGCCGCCAGCCGAGGGGCATAAAGCAGTTGAGCGAAAACGGTTTGCCCCTTTGCCGTTCGCTCGAGGATCATGTCCCCCTTTTCCGCGGAAACCCCGGCAGTTGCGAAGAGCTGCCGGGGTTTCTGTCGTTTGAGGGGTTGGACTGGCGGGCGGCGATCGAGCTGTCGAGCCAGTGGTCCGG
>CAJMRR010000129.1 GCA_905215835.1 uncultured bacterium
CTCGTCACCGACCCCACCATGATCATGGCCGACGAGCCCACCGGCGCCCTCGATTCCAAGAGCGCCCGCCTGCTGCTCGAGAGCCTGGAGTCCCTCAATCGCCGCCTGCGCGCCACCGTGCTCATGGTCACGCACGACAGCTTTGCCGCCAGCTACACGAGCCGTGTGCTGTTTATTCGCGACGGCAAGATCTTCACCGAGCTGCGCCGCGGCGACATCGACCGCCGAGAGTTCTTCGACCGCATTATGGAGGTCGTTGCCATGATGGGCGGTGAGGGCTCCGATGCTCTGTAAACTCGCTTGGGGCAACGTCCGCCGCGCCGGCCGCGACTACCTCGTCTACCTTTTGACGCTCACCCTGGGCGTCACGGTCTTCTATGCCTTTAACACCATCTCGATGCAGGTCGACATCGCCGGCATCGATGAAAAGGGCTTGGCGCAGGTTATGGGCAGCATGCTCGGCAACCTGACGTACTTTTTGGCCGGTGTCATGGCCTTTTTAATGGTGTATGCCAATAACTTCATCATGAAACGCCGCAAGAAGGAGTTTGGCCTGTACCAGGTGCTCGGCATGGGGCGCGGGCGCGTCGCCACGATCATGGCGCTCGAGACCGTGATAGTATCGGTCGTGGCCTTTGTCGCCGGCATTGTGCTGGGTGTGGGACTCTCCCAGCTCATGACGTTCTTTACGGCCTCGCTCTTTAAGACGCAGATCGCCAATTTCCACTTCTTTTTCTCGGTGCATGCGTTCAATCTGACCCTTGCCTGCATGCTCGTAATGTTTGTGCTCACGCTACTGCTGAACCTTCGCGCCGTGCGTCGTACCAAACTCATCGAGCTTATGGGTGCCGAGCGTCGCAACGAGAGCATCAAGACACGCAACCCCTGGATTGCGATTGCCATCTTTGTCGTGGGCGTGGCGCTTGTGGGCGTGGCCTATTACCGTCTGTTACGTGATGGGTTCCCGCTAACCGCGACGGACAGCAAGCTGCAAGAGGCCATGAACCAGTTTGGTATTACGACCGCTATGGTTACCGTGGGCACCTTTGCCCTGTTCTGGGGGCTCTCGGGCATGCTCATCAAGCTGCTGCAGAGCCTGCGCAGCGTGTATTGGCGTGGCCTCAATATGTTTACCGTGCGTCAGCTTTCGGCCAAGGTCAACACGGTGTGCTTTTCGATGGGCGTCATCGCGATGCTTCTGTTTTTGGCCATCACCTCGGTGACGTGCGGTATGTCGATCGCCAACGTGATGAACGAAAACCTGGAGCGCTATAATCCGGCCGACATGTCGCAGACGTATATCTATTACACGCCCGATACGCTCGACTTCTACAAAGAGTACATCAATCCGTCTGAAGCCGATCGCATGGTGCTGGCCGATAGTACGGTCGATTTGTACTCCGCATGGCACGGCGATCGTGTCGACCCCGATAACGTTGCAGACGGTATTAAAGGCAAGTCGGCGGACAACAACGACGAGACCGGCAAGAAGGTCAATATCGCCGATGTTGCCGGTGAGCATGTGCAGATCGATTCGTATCTGAGTTACCCGCTTGGCGGCTCGGATCCTTCGGTGACCCCAAGTGAGATGTGCAAGACCATGGGCGAAAAGCTTCCCAAGGCGTTCGGGGGTAGCAATGCCGACATGACAGGCCTGTCTGTGACGCCGGCAAGTCAGTACAACAAACTGCGCCAGATGATGGGCAAGGAGCCGGTGCACATCGGTCACGACCAGTATCTGCTCACGTGTGATATGGGCGGCGAGCTGGTCGACCTGTACACCAAGTATATGGCTGGCGGCCATACCCTTACCTTGGGCGGGCATACGCTCAAGCCCGCAACCGATAAGTCGGACGAAGATACGGCGGCCATCGCCAACTCGGCGATGGGCAGTAATGGGGGTACCGTCGTCGTTGCCGACGAGCTGTTGTCCCAACTTAATCTGCAGCCGTATTCCAGTAGTCTGCTCGTTAACTACAAACAGGGGATGGATACGACCGAGGCAGACGAGAGTATTAAATACACTGTGCTCGACAATCTGCTCGTTGACGGCAAGGAGCCGGGGTCGTGGGGAACCTTCATCACACGCTCCGAGATGTACGCGCAAGCAGCGCAAATGAACGGTCTTATTAGCTACCTAGCCATCTACATCGGCTTTGTATTGGTCGTTGCATGCGCGGCGATTCTGTCGATTCAGCAACTCTCCAACGTGGCCGACGGCAGCCGCAGCTATCGTGTGCTGGCGCAGATTGGCTGTGACGACCGCCAGATTCGCCATTCGGTGATGGCACAGCAAGCGGTATTCTTCCTGTTCCCGCTGGCAGTGGGCCTGGCGCACTCCTTTGTGGCACTCAAGGTGATCATCGAGCTGGTGAGCATTTTCGGAAATATGAGCATCGGCGGCACCGTGGGCCTCACCTGTGCGATTTTCCTGGCAGCATACGGTGGCTACTTCCTGGTGACCTACCTCATGAGCACCGGCATGGTGCGAGCCGCCATCGCTACCCGCTACAGCGAGTAACAAGCGGGCAAAACCGTCGCAAAATTAGAGGCGTATGACCGCCGCGAAGGGACCAGGGGCCCTTTCGCGGCGGTTTTTGCCAATCTGGTGCGTCTCAGATACAAGTGAGTAGACTTTTTTGAACCTGCCGAGCACATCGCGACAAATGATCTATAAAACTGCAGGTCAGAGCTGTGGCGTTTTAGGGCGTGCTCGGCCTTCTGCAAAAAGCCTACTCACTTGGTTTTTCTGCTAGAAGACCGCCACGAGGGAAGGCAACTCCCTTACGTCGGTTTGGACGTTTGCTCAGATAAAACCTGCCAAAATAAACCGGGTCCTTTTCGGCAGGTGGTTTCAACTGAACGGCGGGCGGTGCGGCTTGTAGTCATTGGGGACGTTCTTAAACGACTAGTCAAACAAGAACGTCCCCAATGACTACCCCTGAGCCGCCATAGCCACCCGCTACAGTGAGTAACTCACCCAGTTTGGAATTATCGTAGGTTGAGCGTAAGTCAGCGAAAACGCCCCTAAGCGAGCAAGGTGACGTGAAAGAGGAGGGAAGCGTACTTTGGTACGCAACCGACGATTGAACGTCAGATTGCCGCTTAGGGGCGTTTGCAGCGTCGAGCGGTCCGCCGTTCGTTAGAACGGCGGAACCAAAGGCGCAGCGTCGAGCCGTTACGGCGTTTGGTAAAACGCCGTAACTCTAAATCCGCTCCGCGATCTCGTGGATGAGGTAGTCGGTCTTTTCCCAGCCCAGGCACGGATCGGTGATCGACTTGCCAAAGACGCCGCCGTCGACCGGCTGGTTGCCGTCCTCCAGGTAGGACTCGATCATAAAGCCCTTGACCAGCTTGGAGATGGACTCGTTGCGGCGGCAGCTGTCGAGCACCTCCTTGCAAATGCGATACTGCTCAAGCGGGCGCTTACCCGAGTTGTCGTGGTTGCAGTCGATGACCGCTGCCGGATTGGCATAGCCGGCGTGCTCGGTGTAGCGTTCGGCCAGGCGCTCCAGGTGCTCGTAGTGGTAGTTGGGGTAGGTGCGACCGTCGAGACCGATGTAGCCACGCATAACGGCGTGTGCGAGCGGGTTGCCGTCGCACTCGACCTCCCAGTTGCGGAAGATGAAGCTCTGGTGCGCCTGGGCGGCGTAAATGGAGTTGAGCATAACGGTGGTAGAGCCGGCAGTGGGATTCTTCATGCCGACGGGTACCGAAATGCCGCTCGACACCAGGCGATGCTCCTGGTTCTCGACCGAGCGTGCGCCCACGGCAACATAGCTCAGCAGGTCGACGAGGTATTGGTAGTTGGACGGGTAGAGCATCTCATCGGCGGTAAAGAAGCCCGTTTCCTCAATAACGCGCAGGTGCATGTGGCGGATGGCCTTGACGCCCTCGAGCAGGTCGTCGGGAGCCTCGGGGTTGGGGTTGTGCAGCAGGCCCTTGTAGCCGGTGCCCTTGGTGCGCGGCTTGTTGGTGTAGACGCGCGGAATGATGATGAGCTTGTCCTTGACCTCTTCGGCGGTCTTGGCCAGTCGGTTCATATACTCGAGCACCGAATCCTCGCGGTCGGCAGAGCACGGGCCGATGATGAGCACCTTACGTGCGTCCTCGCCGGTAAAGACTTTGGCGACCTCGGCGTCAAATGCCTGCTTTTTGGCGGTAAGCTCGGCAGAAAGTGGCATTTCCTCGCGGATCTCCATGGGGATCGGCAGCCTGCGTTTGAATTCCATGGCCATAGGGGTCTCCTCAATCTATAGAAAGAGCAATAAGCGTATTGTCGAATGCTCGGCATTATCCGCTGTCGCACGCTAAAGTGCAAGCCCTTGTCACCCCGAAACCTACCAAAAAGGGACAGGTTTATTTTGGCAGGTTTTATCTGGGTAAACGTCGGCGGATGCTGGGAGGGGGCTGCGCCGCGCGGGACCCTAAGGCTGTTGTCGGTTCCCCAGGAAATACCCTGTGGGCAAAAAATGCCAAATATGAGTACGGTTGCTAGCTTAGTAGCATATTGCCTTCGCAAAATAATAGACATAACAGTAAAATATGTTCATTAACGCAAACACATATAAGTCCGCTATAGGGCTGTTTGATCAATTTAGGGACGCGTGTAAGCCGTGAAAACGGTATTTGGGGCTGTTTTGGCTGTTACTAAAAGGGTAACAGTACTCATATTTGCCATTTTTTGCCCACGGGGCCTCGAAAGGGCTGTCAATCAGGTCCCAGGGGAGGCGGTTTGAGGGTCGCAGAACAAAAAAAACGGGGGCACAGGTTGTCCTGCGCCCCCGTTCTCTGGGCATTGCTGCTGCTTGCCGCCGAATCTACGCAGCCTCGTCGAACTGCGAGTTATACAGATCGGCGTAGAAGCCGCCCTGGGCGAGCAGCTCGTCGTGCGTGCCCTTCTCGACGATGTCGCCGTCGCGAATTACCAAGATCACGTCGGCGTTGCGGATCGTGGACAGGCGGTGCGCGATGACAAAGCTCGTGCGGCCCTGCATCAGCGCATCCATGGCGCGCTGGATGAGCTCCTCGGTGCGGGTATCGACGTTGGAGGTCGCCTCGTCCAGAATCAGCGCCGGACGGTCGGCCAAAATGGCGCGGGCGATGGTCACGAGCTGGCGCTGACCCTGCGACAGGTTAGTGCCCTCCTCGTTGATCATAAAGTCGTAGCCACCGGCGAGCGTATGGATAAAGTGATCACAGCGCGCTGCGCGTGCAGCGGCTTCGACCTCGGCGTCGGTCGCATCGGGGCGTCCGTAGCGGATGTTCTCGCGGATGGTGCCGTTAAACAGCCAGGTGTCCTGCAGCACCATGGCAAACTCGCCGCGCAGCGCCGCGCGGTCCCAGTCGCGCACGTCGACGCCCTCGACGCGCAGCGAACCGCCGTCCACGTCGTAAAAGCGCTGCAGCAGCTTAATGAGCGTGGTCTTGCCGGCGCCGGTGGGGCCGACGATGGCAATGGTTTGGCCGGGCTGCGCCTCGCAGCTAAAGTCGTGGATGATGGTCTTGTCGGGCGTGTAGCCAAACTTGACGTGGTCGAACTCCACGTGGCCGGGGCGCTTCTCGGGAATCTGCGCGTCGGCCTTCTGCTCCTCCTCGGGCGCGGCCAGGAATTCAAAGACGCGCTCGGTGGCGGCAGCCATCGACTGCATCGTGTTGCTCACATTGCCCAGCTGCTGCACGGGTTGCGTAAAGTTGCGAACGTACTGGATAAAGCTCTGGATGTCGCCGGGCGTGGCATTGCCGGTCAGCGCGAGTTGCGCGCCCACCACGACGACGCCCACGTAGCCCATGTTGCCCACCAAACTCATGAGCGGCATCATCAGGCCCGACAGGGACTGCGAGCGCCAGC
>CAJMRR010000130.1 GCA_905215835.1 uncultured bacterium
GAACCCGGAGTATGTCGACCGCGAGCTCAACCCCGATGCGCCCGAGATTCCCGCCGGTCCTGCGCCGGTCGAGGGCATCATCATGGATTTTGATACGAAGGAGGAGTAACCATGGCCGAACCCACGCTTTTGCCCGAGCGGCTTCAGTACCGCCCGACCAAGATCGAGCTCGACGAGAGCATTGAGAAGGCCAAGGCGACCCTTCTTAAGAAGATCAAGCGCTCGGTGTACGTCTACCGTGTCGACTGCGGCGGCTGCAACGGCTGTGAGATCGAGATCTTCGGTTCCATCACACCCGTCTTCGACGTCGAGCGCTTTGGCATCAAGGTCGTGCCCTCGCCCCGTCACGCCGATGTGCTGCTGTACACCGGTGCCGTGACGCGTGCCATGCGCATGCCGGCCCTGCGCGCCTTTGAGGCTGCACCCGATCCCAAGATCGTGGTGTCCTATGGCGCGTGCGGCTGCACCGGCGGCATCTTCTATGACAACTACTGCGTCTGGGGCGGCACGGACAAGATTCTGCCGGTCGATGTCTACATCCCCGGCTGCCCGCCCAGCCCCGCGCAGACCATCTACGGCTTTGCCATGGCACTTGGTCTGCTGGACCAAAAGCTCCATGCCGAGACCACGGTGGAGGCCGCCGGCGAGCAAGCCGATATCCTGCACCCCGGCGTGCCGTACAAGCTGCGCGTTGCCATTGAGCGCGAGGCTCGCGCCATGAGCGGCTACCGTTACGGCCGCGACCTGGCCAATGAGTTTATGGATACGCTCGAGGGCGCGCCCAAGGGCGATATCCGCGGTGCCATGGCGCTGCTCATCGACAAGCAGGACGATCCGCGCCGCGTCGAGGTGTACTCGGCGCTGCAGGATCTGGTGCTGGCCGGAGGTCGCTAGATGGAGCTCACGGACCGCTCTGGTTACTTTGCGGGCCCCGGCATGCTCGGCGGCTCCTTTGGCGATGCCTCGCGCGCAAGCGACGAGGCCGCCGAGGGCGTCGCCGACCCCTGCCTGGGCCATGCGCCCGACCAGGTGGTCTTCTACGAGCTTACGCGTAAGTTTGTGGAGACCGAGGAAGACGTTCCCCAGGAGGCCTGCGACGTGCTGTACTACACGCTCGCCGTGGGCCACCACACCGGCGTGCTCGACTGCTTTGAGCCGCGCCTGTCGGTGCCGGTGAACGTGTTCTATTCGCTCGTCGACGCGTTGCCGGAGGGGGAGGCCAAAACCAAGTTCGAGGCCATCCGCTCCTTTGGCGAGTGCCAGCTTGACAAGGCAGCGGTGCCGTCGCTGCTCGAGGCCTGCGACACGCTGCTCGACGAGCGCGGTTTTCGTGGTTCGGCCAAGGCCGGCATCTCGGTGTTCGACGACGACTTTGGCCTGCATGCCCAGCAGGTCGCGTTCTTAATGAAGTTCCGCGATCTGGTGGAGCGCGTGCGCGATGTGTCGGGCGTGTATCTGACGGGGAGGTTGCAGTAATGGGTCGCGTTGCGGATGGTCGTGTGAACGGCGCCCCGTTTGCGGGTATCGTGCTCACGGCGGGAAGCGTGCTGCGTGCCGACGATGCCGCCGGCCCCGTGCTCTCCAAAAAGATGGAGGACGCACCCATCGCCGGTTGGTACACCATTGACGGCGGTCAGACGCCCGAGGATGACATCATCGAGGTCAAGCGCGAGCGTCCGCCGCGTCTGGTCTTGGTCGATGCCGCCGACATGGCGCTGCCCGTCGGCGCCATCCGCTTGCTCGACAAACGTGATGTGGCCCGCAAGTCGATGTTCACCACGCATTCGCTTCCCTTGTCGATTCTGATCGAAGAGATTGAGCAATCGTGCGATGATATCGTCTTCGTCGGAATTCAGCCGGGCGACACGGAGTTCTACAACCCCATGTCCCCGGAAGTCTTTGACGCCGTGGACGCCGTGTACGACGCCGTGGCCGCCAACGACTTTTCCCACTTTGTCCGCTTGGGGCAAGAGCAGTAGGAGCACTTGTTCCATTTTGTTAGGAAAGAAGTGATTGACATGGCAGATTCCAAGGTGGAGTATCCCGCTCCCGATTGCCTGGCGCCCGCCGCGATCGAGGCCAAGACCGAGGTCGCCGGCGTGACCAAGGCTAACCTGCCGGTCGCTAAGGCCTTTCTGTTGGCAATGTTCGCCGGTGCGTTCATCGCCTTCGGCGGCCTGTTCTTTACCGTGTTCTTGAGCGACAGCACGCTGGGCTGGGGCGCCCAGCGCGCCGTGGGCGGCCTGTGCTTTTGCCTAGGCCTGGTGCTCGTGCTGGTGTGCGGCGCCGAGCTGTTTACCGGCAATTCGCTTATGGTCTGCGCGCTCAAGAGTAAAAAGATCACCCTGGCTCAGATGCTCAAGGCTTGGGTCGTCGTATGGGTCGGTAACTTTGTCGGTGCCCTGTTCATCGTCTTTTTGGTGTACATGGCCGGCATCTATAAACTCAACGGCGAGGCGGTCGCCAACTCCATGGTGAGCGTTGCCGCCGGCAAGGTGACAATCGACTGGGTGACGATCTTCTTCCGCGGCATCCTGTGCAACATCTTTGTGTGCCTGGCCGTGTGGATCGGTACCGCCGGCAAGACCGTGGTCGATAAGGTCGTGGGCATTCTGCTGCCCATCGCCGCCTTTGTGGCCTGCGGTTTTGAGCACTGCGTTGCCAACATGTACTTTTTGCCCATGGGTGCCGTGATGCACGCGTGCGGCTATGGTGCCGACGTCGCCGGCGCCGATGCGCTCAACGCCGCGGGCATTGCGTTTAACCTGTCCGCCGCCACGCTGGGCAACATCGTGGGCGGCGCGGTTTTGGTCGCGCTCGGCTACTGGTTTATCTACGCCAAGAAGTCCGAGGCGTAAGGTACCGTCTATTTGACGTTTGGCCTCCCGCGGGGCGTTGCCGTGCGGGAGGCTTTTTGGATCTGGGGCTCGTTGCCGGGCTTTTGGCCTGTTGTGTTTGGCTGATGAAAGGGGTAATCGAGATGGCATCTGCTGTTAAGCGTGACGGTCGCGCCGTGGTGACCACATGCGGGGGATGCTATGCCGATTGCGCCTTTGCGGCACACGTTGAGGACGGTCGTGTGGTGGCCGAGTTGCCGGTGCCGGGGCATCCGTGCGGTGCGCGTGCCCTGTGCGCCCGCGGACGGCATCGCTTGGCAATGCCGTTTGACGAGCGCGACCGCATTGTGCACCCTATGCGCCGACGAGCTGATGGCTCGGGGTTCGATGTGATTTCGTGGGACGAGGCGTTCGCGCAGATTGCCGAGCGTCTTTTGGGCATTGTTGACGAGTGCGGGCCTCGTGCGCTGGGTATGACGCTCGGCGTGCCCTCGTTCGACCGCTACTCGGCGTATCGCTTTATGCATGCGCTGGGCTCGCCCAACGTGTACGGTGCCGATGGCGCCTGCGAGGTAAGCCGTCTCACCGGCTGGGAGCACAGCCTGGGCTATAGTCCCGCTTCCGACCTGGCGCACACCGATTGCATTATGTATCTGGGGCGTTCCATCGTCGATTCGTCGACGATGGGGGCCGTTGATGCGCTCAACGATGCTCGTCGCCGTGGGGCGAAGATGATCGTGGTCGACCCCCGACGCAGCGGCTCGGCTGCGCTTGCCGACCGCTGGCTGCGCGTGCGCCCGGGCTGTGACCTGGCCTTGCTGCTGGGCATTGCACATGTGCTCATTGCCGAGGGCCTGTACGACCACGAGTTCGTTGCCCGCTATACCACGGGTTTTGACGAGCTGGCGCAGGCGGCCCGTGCTTGGACGCCCGAGTGGGCCGAGTCGATGTGCGACGTGCCTGCCGCAGAGATTGTCGCTACGGCGCGCGATCTCGCTGCCTCCGCGCCTGCCGCTGTGGTAGATGCGGGCTTTCATGGTGGCATCGGTATCGCGTATGCCAATAGCACCCAGACCGCGCGTGCTATCTGCTTGGTCGATGTGCTTCTGGGCTGCATCGGACATGCGGGCGGCGCGCTCAATCCGCCCACGCCGCTTGTGCTGGGCGACTTGGACCCTGCGCGTTTCGCGACGCCGTCGATGCCGCGTGAGCCCAAGTTGGGGTCCGAGCGCTATCCGCTCGTCGACCCCGAGCGCGGTCTGTGCACGACTATCGGTCAGTCGATTCTTGCCGGCGATTTGCGTGGGCTGATCGTTTACGCCAGCAATCCCGGCGCGGGCTATGGCAATGCGCAGGCTTGGTTGGGTATTTTGCAGCGGCTCGACTTGCTCGTGACGATTGATATTCGCTGGTCCGAGACGGCGCGCGCTTCCGACTTCGTGCTACCCGACGTGACGTATCTGGAGGCCGACCGCGGTGTGGGCACAGTGATGGGCGCCGACGATGCGCGCGTGTTCTACCGCAACGCCGTGCTGCCTGTGCAGCATGACGACACACGTCCCGGTCGGGAGATCTTTGCCGGTCTGGCGCAGGCGTGTGGCGTGGGCGAGTACTTCCAGTTTACGTCTGACGACCTGGCGGCTGCCCAGGTGGCGCCGTTTGGGATCAATCTGGACGAGCTCAAGGAGCGCGGCTGGGCCGACACGGGCGTTGCGTTGCCATCGCGTACGGGCGAGCCGGCGATTCCCTTGGATGGCGGCAAAATTGCGCTGGCAAGCGACATATGGGAGCGAGCCGGCATGGGTCGTGTGCCCAACTGGATCGCTCCCATGGTGGAGCCCGGCCCGGGGATGTTTCGCCTCATTAGCGGCAACCGTCCCTTTGAGTCGCATACTTCGCGCAGGCTCGCGGCCCAAGGTGCCGTCGAGGCTGGATCGGACCTGGATGCCGTACAGATGAATGCCGATGCTGCTGCGCACATGGGCATCGCCGACGGCGAGGTCGTCGAACTCGTGAGCGATATGGGCCGCGACCGCGTGCGCGTGGAGACGACGCCGTATCTGCATCCGGCGTGCATCTTCACCTCGGCCGCTCCCGGCGGGCGTTCGTTTGGCGCCGATGCTGGTGGCGCTCAAGCCTTGGGCGTGGGCCCGCTCGACCATACGCCGTTGCGTTGGGACCCGTTGACGGGCGCTGCGCTCACCCAGGAAAACGCCGTTCGCGTGGAAAAGATTGCGGCGCGCGAGGATAATAACGACTGATTGATTCAGCCGATCGAGTTGGCTGATAGTTTGACGTTCGAACGATTGATTCACTTTTGGTTTTGAAAGGCCTCATATGAGCGATAGCCAGAACATGTCAGATGAGGTGCGCGCCCGCCTGCGCGCCATTCCTTCCGTCAACGAGCTGCTTGCCGAGTGGCCGGTTGTGAAGGCGGCGGGGGAGACCTGCGACGCGGTGGCGCATGCCGCCGTCACGGCCGAGCTCGACGAGGAACGCGCCGCCATTCGCGCCGGTGCCGCCCCGCGCTCTAAGCGCGACCTGGCCTCGGCCATCGAGTGGCGTGCGCACCGCTCCGCGTTGCCGAGCCTGCGCCCCGCCGTCAACGCTACGGGCGTGGTCATCCATACCAACTTGGGCCGCGCCCCGCTCGCGGAGTCGGCGGCAAAGGCCGTGGCCGAGGTCGCGCGCGGGTACAGCACACTCGAGTACAGCGTGGACACCTGCTCGCGTGGGTCGCGCAAGGAACATGCCGCGCAGCTGATCCGCTCGCTTACCGGTGCCGAGGACGCGCTGGTCGTTAACAACAACGCCGCCGCTGTGCTGCTGGTGCTGGCGACCCATGCCGCAGGCAAAGAGGTCATCGTCAGTCGCGGCGAGCTTGTCGAGATCGGCGGCAGCTTCCGCATCCCCGATGTCATGGCGGCTTCGGGCGCCAAACTCGTCGAGGTCGGCGCCACCAACCGCACGCACCTGGCTGAT
>CAJMRR010000131.1 GCA_905215835.1 uncultured bacterium
CGGGCCTGTTCCGCCTGCCCCAAACCGAGCAGGAGCGCGAACACCAGCAACGAGCCGAGAAAGCACTCGCCGCCCCCACCATCGAGGAGCAACGCCAGGCCTTCATCGCCAACCACGCTCTCACCCCGCGCGAAGTCGACGTGCTCATGGCCGTGACCCAGGATGAACGCCCGCTCAAGCAGGTCGCCGAGGAGCTCGGCATCTCGATGCGCATGGTACAGCGCCACCTGAGCTCTATCTACCAAAAGACCGACACGCAAACGCGCGCCGGTCTCACCAAAGCCTTCCCCTCGGCCTAAAACAAAAACCACCACAAGGTGCATGTCCCCTTGTGGTGGTTTTTGGTCGGCTAGCCTTCGAGCTGAGCTACCTTGTAGCGGTAGGCAGCGGCGATAACGTCTTTGCAGCCCTCGCGGCCCAGCTTAGCGCGGTTGACAACGATATCCTTACCGCTCGTCATCTTCCACTTGCCGGCGCTGTAGCGCTTATAGAACGCCTCGCGCGCCTTCTGCTGCTGCTTGACCAGCTTGGCGCCCTTCTTTTTGTTAAGTCCGCGCTTCTTGCGCACGATCTCGACGCGGTCCTCAAAGGGTGCGGTCACCAACACGGCAATGTGGTTGGGGTTGTTACGCAGCAGGTAATCGGACAGACGGCCTTCGATAATGCAGCTCTCGGTCTCACCCAGATCCAAAATCACCTGGCTCATCTTTTGGAACAACTTATCCGAGTACGAACGCGCATCGTAGCGGTCGGGCAGAAACGCCATGTTCTCCACGGCCAGACGCTCATCATAGGCGGCCATCTTATCGAGTGACTCGCCCGCTCGCAGCGACGCACGTACCAGCAGCTCGTTATCGTACAGCGGAATCCCCAACTCGTCGGCAAGCATGCGGCCAATCTCGTGGCCCTCGGCGCCAAAGTCGCGCGCGATGGTAATGACCACAGGATTCTTCTTATTCTCCAGATCGCTCATCGCGATTCCTTTCTCTATGTGACAAAGGGGCTGTCCCTTTGCCACATTCTACGCTGCCACCATTCGCCTCTGATATGCGCGAACCAGCAACGAGATGCCAAAGTTGAGCACAAAGTACATCGCAAACACCAGGCCGTAGAGCATGAGCACCTGCGACAGGTCGATCGCGTGGGCCATCACGACATTTGCCGCGTACATGAGCTCGGCCACGTTAATGCCCGAAAGATACGAGCTGTCCTTGATGACGGTCGTGCACTGGCTAAACAGCGCCGGAATGATCGTCTTAAATGTCTGCGGCAGAATGATGTAGCGCATGGTAGCAAAGAAGCCAAAGCCCTGGCTCTGCGCTGCCTCAAACTGGCCGCGCGGAATCGAGTTGAGGCCGCCGCGCACAATCTCGGCCATAACAGCGCTGGTAAACAGCGTGAAGGCGATGGTCGAAATCACAATGTCCAAACCCTGCACCGTAAAGTAGATAAACAGGATCCACAGCAGGTTCGGCGTGCAACGGAACAGTTCGATATAGGCGCTCACCAAAATACGGAACGGGCGGGGCGCATAGCTTTTAACGAGCGCCAGCACCGTGCCAAAGATGAGCGAGAAAAAGATCGACAGCGCCGAGATCTCGATCGTCTTAACAAAGCCGCCCCAAATGTAGAGCAGGTTGGTCGCGTTGAAGATTTCCATGCGCTAGGCCTCCTCTACGTTGTCGAGCCCCAGCTCGGCCAGGCTCACGCCGCGCGGACGCTCCTTGGAGCGGCGCTCGAGCCACTGCACCAGCATGGCGAGCGGAAAGCAGATGATGAAGTACATAAGGCAGCAGACGATGTATCCCTGCAGGTAACCGTACAGACTCACAAAGTTGTCGGAACGGTACATAAGGTCGCCGCCGGCCACAAGCGCCAGCACCGACGTATTCTTGACCAGGTTGAGCGCCTGGTTACACAGCGGCGGCAGAATGATCTTGAATGTCTGGGGCAGCACGATGTACCAGTATGCCTGCGCACGGGTGAAGCCTTGGCTCTGGGCCGCCTCCATCTGACCGCGCGGAACCGCCTCGATACCGGTGCGGATGACCTCCGAAATGTAGGCCGCGTGATACAGGCCCACGCCCAAGAAGCCCAGCACAAACGGCGCGATGCGCACCGGCTGGTCGGCACCGGTTATGGCCTGCAAAAACTGCGGACCGGCCATGTACATAAAGAGCACCTGCACGGGCAACGGGGTGTTCTGGTAAAACTCCACGTACACGCGGCTTATGGCGCGCAGCACGCGCGAGCGAGTGGTAGAGAACACGCCCAGCAGCGTGCCCAGCACCAGCGACAACAGCAGGCCGGCAACGACCACCTGCAGCGTCACGCCAAAGCCCTCCCAGAAGGGCCCCATATTTTGAAATGTCGTCGACCAACGGTCGGCGTCAAATAATCCTTCGAGCATTTGATTCCTTCCCTGGACGATGCGCCTATACAAGACCCCAGGTCTTGACCTCTTGGTCGAGCCAGCCGTCGGCCAGGCGATCGCAAATCACCTGATCGACCACGGCCGAAAGGTCGCAGCCCTTCTTGGTCGCCACGCCGTAGCCCTGCTCGCCGAACTTGACCTCGGGCTGCAGCAGCTCAACGGTCTCGTTCATGTAACCGGCCAGCGTGGAGCGGTCCATGGCAAAGACGTCGATATTGCCGGCGTCGAGCGAGCTCTTGATGATGGGGTAGCCGCTAAAGGCCCTAAACTCGGGCTCGCAGCTAAAGCCGTTGTCCTTGATCATCTGCTCGATCAGGCCCTGCGTGGTAGCACCCTGGCTCACACCAATGACCTTGCCGTCCAGGTCCTCAATCGAGGTAAAGCCCGAACGCTTCTTGACCATAAGTCCCACGTAGTCGGTACGGTACGGCGTCGAGAAATCCCAGCTCTTCTTGCGCTCGTCGGTGATGGTGTAGGTCGCCGCGACCACGTCGAGCTGGCCGTTATCGATCAGCGGGCCGCGCGTCTTGGGCGTTACGTCGGTAAACTCGACAAGCTCCTGGGCACGGGCATCCTTGTAGCTCACGCCAAAGACGGCAGCGGCGATCTGGTAGCACAAATCGACTTCCATGCCCTCAAAGCGGCCCTTGGCGGTGTCGTAATAGCCATAGCCGGGAACATCCTTCTTAACGCCGGCATTCAAATGGCCACGCGACTTGATGGCCGCAAGCTTGGACCCCTTGTCGGAGCCCTCGCCGCTGGTGGAGTTGCCGCAACCGGTAAGCGCGGTCCCCGTCAGCGCAAGCATGCCGGCGCCAGCCAGCTGCAAAAAGTGACGGCGCGACACGGCCGCCCTCGTCATATCCGTCATGTCCATCACCGCGCCTAGTGCAGAATCTTGGACAGGAACTCGCGGCAGCGCGGGTTCTCGGGGTTATCGAAGAAGTGCTCGGGCGTGCCCTCCTCTAGAATGCGGCCGTCCTCCATAAAGATGACGCGGTCGGCCACCTGACGCGCAAAGCCCATCTCGTGCGTCACACAGATCATGGTGATGTCCTCCTGCGCGAGCTCAATCATAACGTCCAGAACTTCCTGAACCATCTCGGGGTCGAGCGCCGAGGTCGGCTCGTCAAACAGGATGATGGGCTGCTTGGTGCACAGGGCACGGGCGATGGCGATGCGCTGCTGCTGACCGCCCGAGAGGTTCTGCGGATACTCGCCGGCCTTATGCGCCATGCCGACGCGCTTGAGCGCAGCGATGGCGATCTCGGTCGCCTCCTCTTTGCTCTTCTTTTGCAGCTTGATGGGCGCGAGCGTCAGGTTGCCTAGCACCGTCATGTTGGGATACAGGTTGAACTGCTGAAACACCATGGAACTGTACTTGCGAGCCATCTCCAGGTGGTTCTTTTTGGTGAGCGGCGTACCGTCGATGACAACCTCGCCCGACGTGGGCTCCTCCAGATAATCGACGCAACGGATGAGCGTCGACTTACCCGAACCGGAAGGCCCGATCATTACGAGCTTCTCGCCGCGCTTGACGGTAAGATTGATATCTTTGAGCACATGCAGGTCGCCAAAGTACTTGTTGAGATGCTTGATCTCGATCATGTCTGCCATGAATGTCCCTTCCCTGCGTTTACACGAGTTGAACTATTGTACGGAAAGAACCACGTTTCCGCAGCCCACACTACATTCCCGTAAAGAACCCGCAACCTTTAACCCACTCATTGGGGACAGACTTAAATGAGTACCTGCTCATTGGGCACTCATTTAAGTCTGTCCCCAATGAGCGCCCAGCCCAGCAAAAAGGGGCGCGACCATGACGGCCACGCCCCCTCAGCATCAACTATGTACCGCTAGGCCCCTATGCGAGTTTGGCGCCGACGATCTTTGCCGCTGCCGGCTTGTCGAAGTTGCCGCCGGTGGCCTTGCCGAGTGCACCCATGACCTGGCCCATCTGCTTCTTGGACGTGGCGCCCAGCTCGGCAATGACCTGCTCGATCAGAGCCTCGAGCTCCTCGCCCGAAACCTGCGCGGGCAGCAGGCTCTCCAGAATCTTGACCTGCTCGGTCAGGTTGTCGGTACGCTCCTGGTCGGTACCGGCCTTAATGGACATCTCCAGCGTCTCGCTCGTCTGCTTAATCAGACGCTTGATCATGTTGTTGACGTCTTCCTCGGTCACATCGCGACGCTCGTTGACCTCGATATTCTTCACCTCGGCCTTAACCTGGCGAATGATGGACAGGCGAACCTTGTCCTTGGCCTTCATGGCCGCGATCATTTCCTTCTGCAGCTCTTCGTTGGTCATCTGCAAATCCTCCCTAATAGCGTGGGCGGCACTCACGCGAGCGCCGCCCCATGATTACTCAGTCGTCGACGAATCGTCGGTCGAACTCTTGGTGACGCCCTTCAGGCTGACGTTGTACGGCACGTCCTTGGGCATGGGGTTAACGGTGATGTCGGCGTCCTTCTTGTACTGCTCCAGCCACTCGCTGTACGCGGTGCTGGCCGCCTGCGTCTTCACCACGTTGGAGACGTACTTCTTGATGTCCTTGGGCACCTGCTTAATGTCATCGACCTGATTATCGACATGGAAGTAGTCGGTGCACTTGATGATGTGATAGCCATAGGTCGACTCGACGACGTCGCTCACATCGCCCTTGTTGAGTCCCTCGAGCGCCGCCTGGTAGCTGTCGACGAAGGTGGTGAGCTTGTCCCAGCCCACATCACCCTTCTTCTCCTTGGAGCCGGTGTCGTCGGAGTACTGCTCCACGGCGTCCTCAAAGCTCAGCTCGCCGGAGTTGATCTTGTCCAGACACTCCTGCGCCTTGGCCTTGGCGGCAGCCTTGTCCTCGTCGGAAGCGTCGGAATCAACCTTGATCAGGATGTTCGACGAGCGGCGAGCATCGTTGTAGTTAGACAGATTCTCGTTGATGTAATCGACAATCTCGCTGTCCTTGGGCTTGCTGGTGGGTGCCACGGCATCCTTGAGCTTCTGCTGCGCCAGGCTCTCCTTGAGCGAGTCCTTGTAGGTGTCCTCGGTGTAGCCATAGGTCTTAAGCGTCTTCTTAAAGGCTTTGGCGCCGCCGGCGCTCTTGCACGCGTCCTTCCAAGCCTTCTCGACCTCCTCGTCCGAGACGGTCACGCCGTTTTCCTTCTGCGCCTGCTGAAGCAGAATCTGCTGCGTGTAGGAGTCGATGAGTTGCTTGCGGTACTTCTTGGGTGTGAGGTCGTTGTCGACCAGATACTGCGCCCAGTCCTTGTCCTTGGTGTAGCCGTAGGACGTGCGCATGCTCATGATCTGCTTGGTCACGGTGTCCTCGGTGAGGTTGGTGCCGTTGATAGTGGCAGCT
>CAJMRR010000132.1 GCA_905215835.1 uncultured bacterium
TTGTCCACAGCACCAAAGGCCTGGGGCAGGGCCCCGGGCTCGCAAAGCAATGCGCCAAGCCCCGTTCTGCGAAGCTCCGACTCGCTTCGCGCCTGCCGCAGACGGGCCCCATAGGGAGCGGCGTGCATTTTTGCGAGTATTCAGCACGCCAAGCTGTGTGTATACGCATCGAAAGCGTTAATCAACGTCTTTAGGCGCATATATATTGTGTTTTAGAACAAGCATCGCGGTCTGACGGGACGCAGGCACGTGCTTCGGGGGGGCGCAACGGCGGGAATCAATAGCTTCGGGACCTGTATGTTGCAAGATTGCGGCGGTGCCGACAGCAACACGATGCTGAAAACTCCGTTTTTTGCACGGCGCAGACGGGGGTAGGCACGGGCAAACCCGGACCGAGCCGTTATTTTATGCAAGATGGCGATTTTTCTATGCATATTAAGAAGTGCATTTACCGTACCAAGCTTTTAGAACAATGGTTGTGGCATATGGGCGACCCCAGCTGCGGTGCACAGGCAGTCCTACGCCACGTTTCGGCCAGTCTGCACCGCCGTTCGTGCACAGGCACGCACGATACGAGAAACGGTACTTTTGCCAATCCCCGTATATCGCTCAATCTGACGCACCGTAAAACCGGCATCGTGCAATCCAAGAATGACGATATTGCGCTGCGCCGACGGCGCGGCTTTAACCCCGTGGAGCGGAACCCCGAGGCTCTTCGCCATCTTGTCGGCAAAGGCGTGGCGTTCCCACTCCGTCTCTTTCATATCGCCCAGCGCTGGCTCGCCGCCGTCGGGCGTCGAAAGCGAATGGGTAATAAAGCCCTCGGCAGAACCAAAAAGCTCAAGCACGCAAGAAGGATCAGAAAATCCCCTCGCGACATCAGTCGCGTCACCGTCGTAAGCGCGCAAATGCTCGGCAAAGCTGCTCCAGGGATAACGCTCGATTAAGCTGATGCCAGCCTCCTGCGGATCGGCGTGTACGGAACGAATAGCCTCCATCACCTGCCAGTCGGTATCGAGCGAACGCCGGTCAAAACGGTTCTGGAACAGATGGCCTGTGCGCCCCGTGCGTTTATTGAACCGCCGCGCGTACGTCAAAAGCAACCGGTGCATCGCCGCGCTCATCCTGTCCTCGTAATCTGCAAGCACCAAATGCACGTGAGTGCCCATAAGGCACCAGGCGATAACCGTCACGCCCTCCTCGCGGCAGCACTCGCGCATCAGCTCCAAAAACTCCCATCGGTCTTCATCGCCCTCAAAGATGAGCTGCTTGCCCGTACCGCGGGCACAGACATGGTAAAAGCCGGTAACCGTTCTCCAAACGCGCTGCATGGCGCTCCCTTCGCCGGGATCTGCTTGCCATCCAATACAGCACGATTGAAGCGTGCCATCAAAACATTCACGCAAAACAATACACTCGCGCGGCCAAAGGCAGTAAACAGGCGGCGAACGGCACCGTTGCAACAGGTCAACCCCTGCAACACTTACAAGAGCCGACCAAAAGCTTGCCCAAGACGGACCCCCTCTACGGAAGTTCGCGACCACAGAACATAGCGTTAAACCGTTTCAATTAAAACTTCCGGACTTCTCGCTACGAAAACTGAGCCGTTCGCCGAATATTCCGTGCATTTCGCGGTATTATAGGGGCTGCATGTCATGTCCCTTTCGAAGGGTCGCCCGGCAATCGCCAGCCACGACCCCCAGACGGGACGCCAACACGATAGAGAGGAGAGGCATGCAGTACTCACAGGAAGTGGAGAACATGTGCCCCGTTGCCAAGGGTGCATACCACGGCCCCGCACCCATCCCCGAGGAGGGCAAGTGGGTCCAGGCTAAGGAGATTTCCGACATCTCCGGTCTTACGCACGGTGTGGGTTGGTGCGCACCTCAGCAGGGCGCCTGCAAGCTCACGCTGAACGTCAAGGACGGCATCATCGAGGAGGCCCTCGTTGAGACCATCGGCTGCTCGGGCATGACCCACTCTGCCGCCATGGCTTCCGAGATCCTTCCCGGTAAGACCATCCTCGAGGCCCTCAACACCGACCTCGTCTGCGACGCCATCAACGTTGCTATGCGCGAGATCTTCCTGCAGATCGTTTACGGCCGCAGCCAGACCGCGTTCTCCGAGGGCGGCCTGCCCGTGGGCGCCTCCCTCGACGACCTCGGCAAGGGCCTTCGCTCTCAGGTCGGCACCATGTTCGGCACCAAGGCCAAGGGCGCCCGTTACCTCGAGCTCGCTCAGGGCTACGTCACCCGCATGGCTCTCAACGACAAGAACGAGATCATCGCATTCGAGTTCCTGAACCTCGGCAAGTTCACCGACGCCGTCAAGGCCGGCAAGACCCCCGAGGAGGCCATCGCTGGCGCTATGGGCCACTATGGTCAGTGGGAGAACGCTGCCAAGTACATCGACCCGCGCACCGACGAGGAGACTCACTCCGTCGCCAGCGTGTTCCCGGTTCACGAGTAGAAAGGGAGGGAAATAACTATGACTGTTACGTTCGAAGGTTACGAGCGCCGCGCTGACAAGATCAACAAGTGCCTCGCCGACAACGGCATCGCCTCCCTCGAGGAAGCTCTGCAGATCTGCACCGACAAGGGCTTCAACCCGCGTGAGATCGTCAACAACACCCAGTCCATCGCCTTCCAGAACGCCGAGTGGGCCTACACCCTCGGTTGCGCTCTCGCTGTCAAGCGTGGCGCCAAGTCCGCTTCTGAGGCTGCCGCCATCATCGGCGAGGGCATCCAGGCCTTCACCGTTCCTGGCTCCGTCGCCGAGGACCGCAAGGTCGGTCTGGGCCACGGCAACCTGGGCGCTATGCTGCTCTCCGACGACACCGAGTGCTTCGCCTTCCTGGCCGGTCACGAGTCCTTCGCTGCCGCTGAGGGTGCTATCGGCCTGGCTCTGAACGCCAACAAGGCTCGCAAGAAGCCGCTGCGCGTCATCCTCAACGGTCTGGGCAAGGACGCTGCTCAGATCATCGCCCGCATCAACGGCTTCACCTACGTGAAGACCCAGTTCGACTACTTCACGGGCGAGCTCAAGGTCGTCGAGACCATCCCCTACTCCGATGGTCCCCGCGCCGCCGTCAACTGCTACGGCGCCGACGACGTCCGCGAGGGCGTTGCCATCATGTGGCACGAGAACGTCGACATCTCGATCACCGGTAACTCCACCAACCCCACGCGCTTCCAGCACCCCGTCGCTGGCACCTACAAGAAGGAGCGCCTCGAGGCTGGCAAGAAGTACTTCTCCGTCGCTTCTGGTGGCGGCACTGGCCGTACCCTGCACCCGGACAACATGGGCGCCGGCCCTGCCTCTTACGGCATGACCGACACCATGGGCCGCATGCACTCCGACGCCCAGTTCGCCGGTTCTTCCTCCGTGCCTGCGCACGTCGACATGATGGGTCTCATCGGCATGGGCAACAACCCCATGGTCGGTGCCACCGTCGCCTGCGCTGTCGCCGTCGAAGAGGCCCTCAAGGCCTAATCGCGCCCGCGCGATGCTCAGATAGTTGAGCTTTGGAGCCGCTACCTTTCGAGGTAGCGGCTCTTTTTGTTTGCGCTGGCGCAGGGTATCTAATGCCGATATATCAGCTGGGGCGAAATACGAGATGTGAAGAGATGGAGCGTCAGAGCGTCCATGACGCCCACCTGCCATATTTGCCCTTTACCGATTTGACGGGTCTTTGCGGCCCCATTGCCGATCACCCGTGCGACAATGCGCCGGACGAGAAAGGAATCCGATGGAATCGACTGATGTACTGGTAATTGGATCTGGCATTGCGGGCCTTTGTGCCGCCATCGAAGCGGCACGCACGGGT
This sequence comes from uncultured bacterium, assembly GCA_905215835.1. Lineage (GTDB taxonomy): Bacteria > Actinomycetota > Coriobacteriia > Coriobacteriales > Coriobacteriaceae > Collinsella. Next base: position 3,827 of record CAJMRR010000132.1, read on the forward strand.
GCAACCGTCACTGTGGCAAGCGCCGGCAAGACCATGAGTGGATCGAGCTTCTTCCCGGGTACCTGGGGCCTCGGCCTCATCGGTCCCGTCGACGAAGACGACGAGCAGGACCTCATCGACACCATCCAGACCGTCGGCGGCGGTGTCGCCGACCCCGAACTCGTCCAAACGTTCGTCCACGGCATTCCCCAAGCGATTGACTGGCTCGAGCAAGACCTGGGCGTTGAGCTCCAGCGTCCGCAAAGCGCCAAGAGTGCTCAACAAAAGCAATTTATCCCCTGCTTTGACCACAAGACGCGCATGTGGCGCGGCCTCACCCGCAAGCCCCTTGAGGACGCTCTGACGACCTGGATCGAGTCGCTCGGCATTCGCCTGCTCCCCCGCCATGAGCTTATCGACCTTGTTGAGGACACGAACGGCAGAATAACCGGAACCGTACTCTACGACCTTACCGAAAATCGAATCGTGCCCTTTGCTGCCAAGGCCACGATCATCGCAGCCGGTGGCACAGGCGGCCTGTTCGAGCGCAGCCTTACGTCGGCTGATGTGCTCAGCTCCTCGCAGGCCATCGCACTGGCGCACGGCGCAACACTTACTAATATAGAGTTCATGCAGATGATGCCCGGCTTCATCGAGCCCAGGCGTAACTTGGTCTTCAACGAGAAAACCTGGCGCTACGTGCATGTAGACCAGCCGGTAGATATTGCCGACGACAAGCTGAACGACCTGCTCGAGCAGCGCTCTGGATATGGTCCCTTCACGTCACGCTTGGCCTCCCGCGCTATCGATCTCGTCATCGATCAGGCAGGTGTCGAAGGCCTGGCACTCCACTACGACTTCCCCCGCGAGGATGTCCCAGAGTTTGTGCAGACCTTTGCCACCTGGCTGCAAGACGAGCACGGCATCGCCCCGACTGACGAGATGCGCGTTGCGATGTATGCCCACGCCGCTAACGGCGGCATCAAGATCGATAAGACCGCGCACACGGGCGTTGAGGGCCTCTACGCTTGCGGCGAGGCGACAGGCGGCATGCACGGCGCCGACCGCATTGGTGGCTTGTCAAGCGCCAACGGCATCGTGTTCGGACGCATCGCGGGCGCATCGGCAGCCCTTGCAACACAGAAAGAGCCTGAGGCAGCACTGAAGGCGGATATCGCCCTCCCCCAGTACGGCATAGCCGCAACAGATGCCGAACGCCTGACACACAGCCTTAAGCACACGATGAGCACCTATTGCATGATCAACCGCACCGAGACGGGCCTATCCGAGGCCCTGCAACAGCTTGAAAGCCTGCAAGACAAGGCCATGGCGCTGAGCAAGCCGCATGCCGATGACAGCGAGATCGCAGCCCTCGCCCGCCTACAGTCGCAGATTCAGCTGTCGACGGAGATGGTCAAAGCCATGCGTAAGCGGACTGAAAGCTTAGGTTCGCACTATCGAGCAGACTAAATCGATTCTCACTTTGAGTTTGATCACAACTTCTCAACATGCATCGAGTCCCGTAAGCAAGATTCCCCTAAGGAGAACGCGCCTACGGGGCTTTAGCCGTGTTTCCCTAAGGGAATCACGGTGCAGATTACTCAGCTCCGCGCCCTTTCGGGTTCGACCCCATGCGTGGTCAACAAAAAACGACCAGCCTGAGCCAGTCGCTTTAACAATCTTTGGGTGGGCCGTCAGGGGGTCAGCCTGCTGCGCAGACGGCCGCTGCGGCACTTTGCGCCTTGCGCGCTGCGCTGGCAAACGCTTACGCGTTTCCTCAGCTCCGCGCCCTTTCGGGTTCGACCCCATGCGAGGTCAACAAAAAAGACGGCCAACCGAAGTTGACCGTCTTAACTTGCTTTGGTGGGCCGTCAGGGGGTCGAACCCTGGACCTTGGGATTAAGAGTCCCCTGCTCTACCAACTGAGCTAACGA
>CAJMRR010000133.1 GCA_905215835.1 uncultured bacterium
AGCCCAGATCCATGGGGTTGCCGGCGGGCTCAACGGCGGCCACGTCTGCATCCGTCATCTCGGAACCATCCGACTCCGCATCATCGCCGGACTCGTCCATGGGAACACGAGCCTCGGCGGCACGGTCTTCCGTCTCGGCATGGAGTGCCGCGGCGATTGACGAGTAGCTATACGAGTCACGCATCGGATACGGACAGATGCCCATGCGCACGTCCACTGCCTGGGGATACACAAGCTCGAACGAATCGGGCTTGGGGTCGACAGGACCGGGGACGATTGTACTGGCCAAATCGTCGGCAGCATCCGTATCGGCATCGCCACGAACAAGCCTGCCCTCGGCATCCAGCGAAGCGTTGGCCTCAAACGTCTGCTCGCCAAAGGTAAAGCCCGCGAGCGAAATGAGCTCGTAGTCGCCCAGCTGGGAGTTGTCGAACACCAAGCGGTCGGCATCGAGCTGCGGCATATCCAGAGCATCGGTCGGCAAAATACGGCGCAGCACATCGTAGGTCAGATCGGTCTCGACATCAAAGGTCGGCGCCGTCACCTTGCCGCGGCTCACGCCGGCATCCATCGCCAGAATGACCAGCTCACGCGCTCGCGTCATGGCGACATAGAGCAGACGAGCCCGCTCCTCGAGCGAAAGCTGCAGGTCGTCGTTGCGCAGGCGAACGAATGCCTCGGCGGGAGAACCCGTCGCGCAGACACCCTCCATGAGCTCCGGCGGCAACCACAGCGACGTGCCCTTGCCCTTAAACGCATGCTCAAACTGCTTTTTGACGTCATCGCCCTTCACAAAGGTCCCATCGGCAAGCTTAACGCCATCAAAACGAGCTGGCAGTGCCACGACCTGCGCTCCGCCCTCGACACGCCCCATCTGAGCCGCACCGGACGGCTTGCGCACGCCAAAACACTCGGCAACCGCTACGACCGGATACTCCAGACCCTTGGACGCATGCACGGTCATGATGCGTACCGCGCCGTCGCCCTCCTCGTTGAGGGCACCCGGGGCCTCCTTGCCCGCCAAGAAGCGGTCGAAGGCCAGCGCGATGGAACGCGGCGAGTTGCCGAGCTCGGCCTCTGCCTCGGCCACGGCGTCGAGCGCCTTGAGCACGTTGGCGGCGATGGCCTTGCCCTCGGGGCCGCGCTGCGCCAGGCGCACGAACCAGCCGGAGGCATTGACCGCGTCGCGCGCGATGGCGGCGAACGAATCGCGGCCCACGCGACGAAGCGCATAGCGCAGCACCTCGCGGGCACGCGTCACGAGCGGCAGGTTCTGCAAACCCGGCACATCGGAATCGCTCATGATGCCCGCATCGATGTTGCGGCGCGAGGTCTCCCCCGTCTGATCGTCAAGCTTGGTCGCCAGCGCCAAAAACTCCTGGGCGCCCAGCGCAAACATCGGCGATGCCAGCAGCGGCATGAGGCCCTGCGCCGTATCGGCCGGATTGACTAGGGCGCGCACCGTCTGCACCTCGGCAGCCTGCGCAAAAACCGAGCCGCCCGCGATGACGCAGTCGAGCCCCTGGTTGCGGAAAGCCTGGGCATAGACATCGGCATTGGTCATGCGCCCCAGCAGCAGCACCATACCGCCCTGGGGCTGGCCCGCTTTAACGAGTGCTTGGAATCGCTCCGCAATCGCGCGAGCTTTCGCCTGCGTTCGCTCCTGCGTACTGCCACCGGCAACGAAGATCGCCTGGCGGCGCGATGCCTTCGCCTTGAGCTTGTCCTCGCGTTTGTCGCTCGGTTCAAGATCCAAGAACCCCTGCATCAAACCACCGGTGTCGCCGTCAAAGACGCGCGCTACGTAGCGCAACACCTCGTCGTGGCTGCGGAAGGTGCGCACGAGTTTGACGAGTTCGCCAGCGGGGGCATCGGACGCGGCAGCCGTCTCGGACGCAGCAGAGGAGCCCACCTTGCGCTCCTGGCGACGGAATACCTCGACCTCGGCACCACGGAAGCGGTAGATCGACTGCTGCGCATCGCCTACGGTGCACAGCGCGCGCTCCCCCGCGCCCGTCAGGTAACGAATCAAATCGACCTGCATCTGATCGGTGTCCTGGAACTCATCGATCATGACCATCTTAAAGCGACCCTCATAGGCCGCTCGGATGGCGGGATAATCGCGCAGCGCCTCGTACGCCATGCGCAGCAGGTCGTTGTTATCAAGCGCGGACTGGCCGGCCTTGAGCGCACGGTACTCCGCCTCCACAGCACGAGCAAGCCCCACCAGCGCATCAAGCGCGGGACCACCACAGGCCAGCACGATATTGATAAATGCATCGGCAGCCTCGGCCTTGAGCAGCTCCACCTGTTCCTTAGGGAACGCCTTGCTCGCCCGAGGCATGCTGCACGACATCATGAGTCGCGCCGCATCCTCCATCGTTTTGCCGCTCGCCTCGAACGCGTCGATGGCGTCGAGCGCCACCTGCGCTTTCTCGGTCGCGGCCTTGCTCGCACCCAACGCCGCGCGATAGGCGTCGGCAAGCGCAGAGGTGTCAGCCTGGCCGCGCGCCACGCACACATCGTCCATGCCGCCCGGCAGCTGGCTCGATAGCTCCAGCAGGTCGCGCACCAGCCCTTTGATGGTGGTACCGGCGCCAAACGGCCCGCCCTCGCCCGCCATGGGATACCAAGCGTAGAGGGCCTTAAGCGGGGCGGCGAGCTCAGGCGCGGCATCGGGCGCCGTCGCGCGCCCCAGCACATGCTCGACAGCCTGATCCATAAGCTCATCGGTATCGGTAAGCACCGTGAACTCGGGATCGATGCCCAGCTCCAGCGCGTGCGCGCGCAGGATACGCGAGCACATGCCGTGAATGGTCGAGATCCAAGCGTCGTCGACGGTCAGGGCCTCTTCGTCCATACCCTCGTCGATAAGCGCACGACGCACGCGGTCACGGATCTCGGCCGCGGCATCTTTGGTAAAGGTAATGGCGAGCACCTGGTCCAGATGCTCAACGAACGGACCGGATTCGGGCGAGAGCGCGTAGACGATGCGGCGCGTGAGGGTAAAGGTCTTGCCCGAACCGGCACCTGCCGAAACAAACAGCGGACGGTCGAGCGTTTTGACGATCTGCAGCTGTTGCGGCATCAAAGTCGAAAGATCCATGGTCTACACGTCCCTCCTTACAAACGTTCCTTCGTGGTTATACGAGCAGCGCGCATGCACGGCCTGAGCCGACGTCGGGTCGACGGCGGCAACGTTGCCTGCCTCGAGCTCGCGTAGGCGCTCGGCAATGCCGGTCTCCACGCGATCGAGCAGCGCATCGAAGTCCATGCTGCCACCCTCGCCGGGGAAACCTTTCTTAAGGCCCGGGATGCGACCGTCGCCGCGCTCTTCCTCGAGCAGCTCGGTGCTCGCGGCGCCGCGCAACGCCGGCTTGCCGCCCTTGGTCGAAAAATAGAGCGCGGCGCGGGTATCCAGATCCAGCGCCCGACGCATGGCCTGGGCGTAGATGAGTGTCTGGGTATGGGGCGGCAGCCAGCGCGGGTCGTCGATGGGGGCCTCGCCCGACTCCTCGTCGCGCACCGTGGGGTCGGCGAGCTTAAACTCCTCGACACCCGAACGATGCTTATAGTCGATTACCACGGCGCGATTCTCGGCATCCACATCAACGCGGTCGATGCGCCCGCCAAGCGGCCAGCCGGCATACTCGACCTTAAGCTCATTAAAGGCGAACTCAAGGTAGCGCGGGGCAAAGGGTGCAAGCGCCTCGGACTCGTAGGCAAGCACGCCCTCCAGCTGCGGCAAAATCTCGGCCACCTGGCGCTCCTCCACTGGAGAGAGCGGCACCAGCGGGCCCTCGGTACCGCGCTTGCCGGCGTGCTCGGCCAGGGTCTCGGCAAAGACCTCGTGCAGCAGCTCCTTCGCGCGCGGCAGATTCATGGGCGTCACGCGCTCCATGCCCACCTGGGGCAGACGGGCATGCAAGTGCTCCAGCACGTCATGGACAAAGTTGCCCTTCTCCATGTTGCCAAAGCCGGCGTCGATCGACTGGGGTTTGACGCGATACGAGACGAACCAGCACAGCGGGCAGGTGGAATAGGCCTCGATCTGCGAGGCGGACGTCAGGCGCGGCACAAGCGGCGCGCCCTCGCCCTCGCCGTCACGACGGCGCAGGACCAAATACGGCACGGCCTCATCGCTCAGATGCTGAGGAGCTTCGCAGGTCACGCGCTCGCGCCTAAGACCTTCGCCTGCCGCGGGATCGAAGTCCCTTACGATATCGCCCTCACCCACGCACTTCGCCTTGTCGGCGCCAGCGGCCTTAGCGTTGTCAGCAGTCTTGTCGGCGTCAGCGGCCTTAGCATCGTTAGTGGCCTCGGCATGCGCCCGCAACTCGGTCCACACGGCCGCCGGATAGCACTCGCGCGCTTGACGATCGTGGGTCACACGGGCGAGCGCAACCGGACCACGCGACGCTTGCATCGCGCGGCCAAAGCGTGCGCGCAGCAAGGCCGCAGGCTCAAGCGTCACGCCCTCGCGACCAAGGCTCGCCGTCAGCGTGGCCAGTGGCCCCTCCTCGTGTGAGAGCGGATAGCTGTCCAGATCGACATCGGCAAACAGCACGGCATCGTAGCTGCCGGGGCGCAGAGCCGCCGCATCGGCAAGCGAAGCAAAACGAACCTGAGCACGTGGCGCACGGTCAACCTCGTAGGTCTCGTAATCGTAGGCGGTGCTACGCTTGTCTACCTTGGTGCGAATGCCATCGAGCACGGGCACGGTCGCGGCCTGCGATACGTCGAGCGCGCGAGCATCGTTCATAAGGATGTCGATGACGTGGCGCAGCAGAGCCACCTCCGCCTGGCGACGGGCTTGGCCATCCAAGCTGCCCAGCGAGCGATCGGGCAACGCCTCGGCAACGGCAAACATGGCCTTGAGCGCCGTCACGGGCTTGTCACGCCACAGCGCCTGGAACACGTCCGAAACCACACACGGCACGTTCTTAAACCAGTTCTCGTCGCTCGCCGCCTTGCGCACGCCCCTCACCTGGCCTTGGACGCTCTGCAGCAGGCTCTTAACGCCCGCGGTAGTCTTGCTGCGCGACAGGCGCATGTTCTTATCGAAGGTTCGCGCGCTGGCGGCATCGGCGCCCGAAAGCGGACTGTAGATCCAGTCGGTAAGCTCCGGCGCGGGCCACCATTCGGTCTTTGACGCCGTGAACTCATCGGCGGCCTTCATGCGCTCGATCAGGCCGGCAAGCGCCGCAAACTGCTTGCCCGCAATGGATTGGGAAAACGCCGTGAACTCAGTCGTCTCGGCCGCAATGTGACGCGCCGCCAAACGGGCAGCGAGTTCGCCGAACAGCTGGGGTGCCCGGGCGGAAACAACGAGCACACGCGTGGGGTCGGAGTTTGTCGCGGCGCCGTCGCGCGACACGGACTCCTCACATGCCGCGACCAGGTTCTCAAGAGCATCCACATAAGCGCGGGCGCGGGCATGGGGGCCGGCCACCTCTATAAAAATAGGCTGAGCGGCAGGCGCAGAAGCGGTCTCGGACGCGCCGGCGTTCTCCCCCAACGGGGCGGCCTCAAACAGCACACCGCGGGCATCAAAGACGGCAGCCAGGTCCTCGCGCATCGCCGCCTGCTCGCGGGCAAGCAGCACGACGACCTCTCCCCCATTGTTCGCCACGGCAGTCAGTAACTCGAGCAGGCCGTGCGTAAACGACGTGATACCGCGCACGCATGCGGCGCGGGTGCACGCCGGCAGGTTATCGGCCAGGGCACC
>CAJMRR010000134.1 GCA_905215835.1 uncultured bacterium
GGCTGGTGCGGGCTCCACCGCCACGGATGACGCCGAGGGCTGCGGCAACTGCAGCAACTGCCTCACGCAATTCGAGGTCGAGGACGTCACCGATATGGCCCGCGCCGCCGTGCGCTACGTGGCCACGCGTCCCATGCGCTTTGGCAAGTCGCTGATCGCCGACGTGCTCCACGGCGGCAACACCGAGCGCATTCGCCAGATGCATCTGGACGAGGACCGCGGCTACGGTGAGCTGTCGAGCGAATCGGTCGGGCGCATCAAGGACATCATCGGCCAGCTGTGCGGCCGCGGTTATCTGGCCACCTCGCAGGGGCAGTACCCGGTCGTGGGGCTGGGTCCGCGTGCCGTCGAGGTCGAGGATGAGGCGTTCGCCTTTACCGTTAAGCGTCGTGCGTCCAAGCGCAAGGCCTCGGCCCGCGCCCGCCGCGCCGTCGATCTGCTGCGCGAGGAGGCCGAGCTGGATCAGCGCCCGCGTGTTGGCGACGATGCCGAGCTGTTCGAGCGCCTGCGTGCCCTGCGCAAGGAGATTTCGACCGAGCTGGAGATGGCGCCGTACATGGTCTTCTCCGACAAGGCCCTGCGCGGCCTGTGCCGTCTGCGCCCTCAGACACGCGACGAGCTTATCCAGGTCAACGGCATCGGCGAGAAAAAGGCCGACGCCTTTGGCGAGCAGTTTATGGCGGCGATTGAAGAGTTTGAGTCCGAGTATGCACGGAATGGAGCATAACGATGACATCCGACGATAAAACCGAGCGCACTGAGGTGTCCGCCGTGCCGCTGTACCAGCAGGTTATGGACGACCTAAAGGGCGAGATCGCGCGTGGCGTGTACGCATCCGGCTCGCGCATTCCTTCCGAGATGGAGCTCGCGAAGTCTTACGGCGTGGGGCGCGTCACCGTGCGCCGCGCCATCGAGGAGCTGTCGCGCGCGGGGTATCTCAACCGCCAGCAGGGGAGGGGCACGTTTGTGTGCGCGCCCAAGCTCAAGCGCAAGATTGTCCAGAAGGGTGACGTTCAGAGCTTTTCCGAGGGTTGCGCTGCCAACGACATGGTGGCCGGAGCACGCCTGGTGTCGCGCACGGTGGTTGCGGCGACGCGCGAGGACGCGGCGTTTTTTGGGGTGGAACCCGGCTGCGAGCTCATCGTTGTCGAGCGCGTGCGCACGGCAGATGGCGTGCCCGTCATGCTCGAGAACAACGCCTTTGTGCTGGCCGACCATCCCTATCTGCAGACGCTTGCCGACAAGGACCTCACGGACAATTCCATCTTTGCGCTTGTTGCCGAGCATTCGGGCCGCGCGCCGCTCAAGTCCGACCCCTGTACGGTGGAGATTGCGCTTGCCGATGCTCAGGCGGCCCCGCTGCTGGAGGTGCCGGTTGGCGAGCCGCTGTTTTATATGGAGGCGTACTTTACCGATGCGGACGAGCGCCCTCTGCTGCTCGGGCGCCAAAAGATCGTGGGATCGCGCTACGTGTTCGACATCTAACGTCCACAGATAGAACAATATAGAACAAGTTTGGTGAAATGACTTCACGGGTGTCGTCGTGCGTGCTATAAATAGGACAACATAGAACGACCGCAGGTACGAGCGCCGTCGTTCAAAACCGCCACACAAGGAGGAGCATCACCATGAACGCACACGATCTGATTCAGGAAATTATCGAGCGCAAGGGCAAGATCGAGAACGTATTTTGGATCGCCTGTGGCGGTTCGATGCTCGACCTGATGCCGGCCAACGAGCTGCTCAAGCGCGAGGCCACCACGTTTACCTCGACGGTCTACACGGCACGCGAGTTTTGCCTGATGGCCCCCAAGAGTCTTGGCGAGAAGTCGCTCGTCGTCGCATGCAGCCACAGCGGCAACACGCAGGAGGTCGTCGACGGCTGCGAGATGGCGCTGGCAGCCGGCGCCGAGGTCGTTGCCCTCACCGACTGCGAGGGCTCCAAGATCGATAACGGCAAGTGGACCACCTGGGTCTATCCGTGGGGCGAAGGCGTGCCGCAGGCCGAGGTACCGCAGGGCATCGGCGCTCTGATCGCCGCCGAACTGCTCGACCGGCAGGAGGGTTACGAGGCGCTTGCCGACATGTACGCCGGCCTTAAGCAGATGGATGCCCTGCTGCCCGCTGCCCGCGAGAAAGTCAACGCCGAGCTGGGCGATCGCTTTGCCGAGCTCTGCCAGCAGCATAAGTTCTTCTATATCCTGGGTTCCGGCCCCAACTTTAGCCAGACCTACGCCATGGCCATCTGCTCGCTCATGGAGATGCAGTGGCAGCACTGCTGCTACATCCACTCCGGCGAGTACTTCCACGGCCCGTTTGAGGCCACCGAGCCCGGCGTGTTCTACTTTGTGCAGCTCGGATCGGGCGAGTGCCGCCCCATGGAGGAGCGTGCGCTGGCGTTCCTCAACACGCACACCGACACGGTCATGGTGCTCGATGCGCTCGAGTACGGCGTGGGCGAGGTGCCTGCCAGCGTGCGTTCGTTCCTGGAGCCGATTTTCTTCTACAACATGAGCTGCGAGCTGCGCGCCGCCCGCGGAAAGGTGTTCGACCACAGCCCTGAGATTCGTCGCTACATGGGCATCGAGCAGTACTAGGTAACGGGAAAAGCATTCACCTTCGATTCGCAAGCGAACAGCGTGCGTAAAAAGCGGGCCGCGCCGGTGGGTTTCCGGCGCGGCCCGCTTAGTATCGCGCATAGATTCGCAAGGTTGCGGCAGCCAGCGGCTTACTTGGCGTCGTAGGCCTCGGCATCCCACCAGTCGAGTTGGGCGATGTTGTCGCGGATGTGCTGGCAGCTCTTGTGGAAGCCCTCGAGCTCGTGCTCGGAAAGGTCCAGCGTGTAGACCTCCTCGACGCCCTCGGCGCCGATCACGCACGGCAGGGAGGTAAAGATACCCTCCTCGCCATACTGGCCGGTCATGAGCGTGGATGCCGAAAGCACGGCGTGCTCGTTGTGCAACACAGCGGCGCAGACGCGCGCGGCGGAGTTGGCGACGGCGTACTCGGTGCACTGCTTGCCCTGGTAGGTCACATAGCCGCCCTTGCGTGCGAGCTCCTCGACCTCCATGTGGTCGAAGGCATACTTGTCGGGGTTCTCGGCCTGAAGTTCGTTAAGGCTCTTGCCGGCGATGGTTGCGGCCTTAAAGGCTGCCAGCTGGCTAAAGCCATGCTCGCCGATCATGTAGGCGTCGATGGACTTGGGGCTCACGCCGACCTTCTTGGAGATCTCGGTACGCAGGCGGGCAGAGTCCAGGCCGCAGCCCGAGCCGATAATCTTCTTGGGATCGTAGCCGGTCAGATGCCACAGCTCGGTGCACACGACGTCGCAGGGGTTGGAGATGCTCACGAAGATGCCGTCAAAGCCGGCGTCGACGATGCGCTTGGCAAAGGTGCGGGCGGCGTCGGTGGTAAAGAACAGCTCGCCGTCGCGGTTGCCGGCGGCCAGCGCGACCTTGCCGGCGGCGTTGACGATGACGTCGCAGCAGGCTAGCTCCTCGTAGTGGTCATAGCAGTTGACGATCTTGGTGTTGTACGGGACAAACGAAAGGGAGTCGCGCAGGTCCTGGACCTCGGACGTCACCTTGGCCTCGTTGATATCGCACAGGTACAGCTCATCGGCAATGCCCTGCATGAGCAGGCTGTTGGCGACATGTGCTCCTACGTGGCCCTGGCCGACCACACCGATCTTACGCGTCTGGTACATATACGTATCCTTTCGGCCGAGTTTTTCGCGTCGAACCATTGTATCGTCCTGCTGCCACTTTGCTAGGCTAAAGCGCCGTAGATTTTTGGACATGCCTTAATCTCTACTTTTGGAGTGATTTGGGCCGCTGACGGCATCGCTGGGCGATGTGCTCGCGCGGATGGGGCCGGTCGTTGTACCATAGCTGCAACTGACTCGTAAGGAGCATCCATGCCCATTCGCATTCCCGACGCCCTCCCTGCCGCCGCGCAGCTCGAGAGCGAGAACATCTTTGTCATGACCGAGTACCGCGCGCTGCACCAGGACATTCGTCCGCTGCGCGTGCTCATCCTCAACCTCATGCCCACCAAGATCGCCACCGAGACGCAGATCATGCGCAAGCTCTCCAACACGCCGCTGCAGGTGGAGGTGGATCTGCTGCGTACCAAAACGCACGAGGCCACGCACGTGAGCGCCGGCCACCTGGAGACGTTCTACCGCACGTTCGACGACATCCGCGACATCCACTACGACGGCCTGATCATCACGGGCGCGCCGGTGGAGCAGATGCCGTTCGAAGAGGTCGACTACTGGCCCGAGCTCTGCCAGATCATGGATTGGTCCACCACGCACGTGCACTCTACGCTGCACATTTGTTGGGGCGCGCAGGCGGGGCTCTACCATCATTACGGTATCCAGAAGTACGACCTGCCGGCAAAGGCGAGTGGCGTGTTCGAGCATTATCTGGTGAAGCCGCAAAGCCCGCTGGTCCGCGGCTTTGACGACCGTTTCTATGCCGTGCATTCGCGCAACACCGATGTGCGCCGCGAGGACGTAGAGGCCGAGCCGCAGCTTGAGGTCGTGGCCGTGTCTGACGAGGTGGGCCTGTACATCGTCAAGTCGACCGACAGCCGTCGCTTCTTTGTCTTTGGCCATCCCGAGTACGATACCGACACGTTGCGCCTGGAGTACGAGCGCGACGTGAAGCGCGGGCTCAACCCGGAGGTGCCGGCGCATTACTTCCCGAATGACGACCCCACGGCCGAGCCGCGCAACGTCTGGCGCAGCCAGGCTCAGTTGCTCTACACCAACTGGCTCAACTACTACGTTTACCAGACCACGCCCTACGACCTGGCCCGCGCCGGCGAGGAGCACTAGGCTGCGACTGTGGCCGTGGCTGATGTGACGGCGGTTAGGCGCTGACGATGTGGGGCAGCGGCAGGTCGTGGGCGTCGGTGGGAACGTGGCCGACGCGCTGTTCGTCAAAGGCGATGCCGATGATCTGACATGTGGCCGAAAGCGTGGGTAGGTAGCGGTCGTAGCAACCGCCGCCGTAGCCCAGGCGCGCGCCGGTTTGGTCGAAGGCCACGAGCGGCACGATAATCATGTCGAGAACATCGGCAGGCACGATAGGGAAGCGATCGCTGTCGATGTCCATGGCCGTGAAGGCCCGCGTGGGGTGGGCGATAAACGGAGCCGCGGACGCATCGTCGACAGCAACTGCCCGCATGCACATGCGCTGGCCACAAGCTGTGGCTTCGGCTGCCGAGAGCATGCACGGATAGGCCACGCGCCAGTCGCGTTTGGCGGCCGCTGCGGTTAACGCGGCTGAGTCGACTTCGGAACCCATCGCGGCATAGACGGCAACGGTGTGCGGTGCCGCGGGATCCGAGCGACCCAGTCGCTCAACAAGCCGCGCACAGATAACGGCAGACTTCGCTGCCCGCAAGTCCAAATCAAGAGCATCGCGCCGAGCAATCACCGCCCGCCGCAACTCAGCCTTGTCCATCCCAACCTCCTCTAGCAAACTTGCCAAAAAGGGACAGGTTTATTTTGGCGGGTTTTATCTGTGCTGTGATGGGCGTCTGCGGCGGTTTGTCTCGATCTGTAACAGTAACTCGGCAAAATTGGACCTAGTTGTTACAGATTGAGACAAAAGGTCGGCGTCGTCTGGAAACGTCTCGATCTGTAACATCTGGAGCCGATATTGCCGTCTAGATGTTACAGATCGAGACAAACCGCC